>NZ_JBFAZD010000011.1:0-285394 GCF_040681655.1 Streptomyces sp. NPDC051662 | reverse complement strand
GCCTCGTACTGGACGTACTTGGCCGACTCCGACAACGCGGCGAGGTGCGGTGCCAGGCGTCGCGGGCCCGCGAAGATCGACCGGACAGGACCTAGACGCCTACGTCCGAGGTCCGTCCTCGAAGGAGCGTCTGTCCGCCGCCACCCGCATGGACCGCGGCCCCGAGCGGCCCATGCCGCCGGGGCGCACGATGGGTGCATGTCGCACTCCCCCACCGCCGCCCTGTCCGCCCTCTCCCCGCGGCGCGTCCCGGCCCTGGCCGCTGTCACCGCCGCCGCCCTGCTGGCCGCCACGGGATGCTCCGACAACAGCGGCTCCTCCGCGCCGGGCAGCTCCCACGGCGGGAACACCCGGAGTACGGACAGGCCCAAGGATCTGGCGACCCAGCGGCTGACGTGGAAGGCGTGCAAGGCCCCCTCGGTCGCGGAGGGCGGCGGTACGGCCCCCTCCCCGCTGCCCGGCGGTGCCCGGTGGGAGTGCTCCTTCATGAAGGCGCCGCTCGACTACGCCAAGCCGGACGGCGACACGATCGATCTGGCGCTGATCCGGGCCAAGGCCCGCGACACGAAGCAGCGCATCGGCTCGCTCATCTTCAACTTCGGCGGCCCCGGCGGCTCCGGCATCACCGGACTTCCGTCCTTCGCCCAGGACTACGAGAAGCTCCGCGCCCGCTACGACCTGGTCAGCTTCGACCCGCGCGGAGTCGGCGACAGCGACGGCGTGAAGTGCGAGGGCGACAGACAGCTCGACGCGTACTTCGCCCAGGACTCCACCCCCGACACGCCCGCCGAGGTGAAGACCTTCACCAACGGGCTCGCCACCTTCGCCGCCGCCTGTGAGAAGAACTCCGGCAGCTCGCTCCCGTATGTCGGTACGACCAACGCCGCCCGCGACATGGAGCTGATGCGTCAGGTCCTCGGCGACAGCAAGCTCCACTACTTCGGCATCTCGTACGGCACCGAACTGGGCGGTGTCTACGCCCATCTCTATCCGAAGTCCGTCGGCCGGGCGGTCTTCGACGCCGTGGTCGACCCGACCCAGAACTCAGAACAGGGCTCACTCGGCCAGGCGAAGGGCTTCCAGCTCGCGCTGAACAACTTCGAGAAGGACTGCATCGCGCGCGGCGACGCCTGCGTACTGCCCGGCTCCACGCCGAAGGAGATCGAGGGGTTCATCACCAAGCTGCTCGCCCGGCTCGACAAGCGGCCGATCGCGGGCATCGGCGACCGCAAGCTGACCCAGACGCAGGCCACCAACGGCATCGCCCAGGCGCTCTACTCGAAGGACTTCTGGCCGTATCTGGAACAGGGGCTCGACGAGGCCGACGGCGGCAGCGGCGCTCTGCTGCTCGCGCTCTCCGACTCGATGAACGGCCGTGACCAGTACGGCAGATACAGCAATCTCCAGGCCGCCAACGTGGCCATCAACTGCGCCGACTCCAAGGAGCGCTACACGGTGGCGCAGACCGAGGCGAAGCTCCCGGAGTTCCGCAAGGCGTCGCCGGTCTTCGGGGAGTACCTGGGCTGGGGGATGATGAGCTGCACCAAGTGGCCGGTGCCGGGACAGTGGTCCACGCCCGATGTCAGCGCGAAGGGCTCGGCCCCGATCCTGATCGTCGGCAACACCGGTGACCCGGCGACCCCGTACGCGGGGGCCAGGGCGATGGCCGACGCGCTGGGCAAGGGCGTCGCCACCGAGATCACGTACCACGGCCAGGGGCATGGTTCGTACGACAGCGGCAACCCCTGCGTCCAGGGGGCGGTGAACGGCTATCTGCTGAACGGAAAGGTACCGCCCGCGGGTACGGTCTGCCGCTGAGCCGCCCTCGGTTGTCCTCGCCCCCCGGACCGGATTGAATTACGCCATGTCTCGCCGTACTCGGATATCCGCCCTGCTCACGGTGTCATTCCTGCTGACCGTCACCGGATGCGGGGGTGGTACGGAGGACCCTCCGCCCGACGCCAAGGCCGCCGCTTCCTCATCGGCCGCGGCGTCCGCCCCGGCCAACGCCAACGGCGCCGCGCCGGAGACCGCCTCCCTGCCCCGGCTGCCCGCCTCGCTCACCGGACAGCGGCTCGACTGGAAGCGCTGTGAGGCACCCAAGAAGGCGTGGGGCAGTGCGGCGAAGGCCCCGGGATCCGGCTGGAAGTGCGCCACGATGCTGGCGCCGCTCGACTACCGCGCGCCGGACGGCGAAACCATCGGGATCGCTCTGATCCGCTCGGAGAGCGAGGACAGGTCCAGCCGGATCGGCTCGCTCCTGTTCAACTTCGGTGGTCCAGGCGGCTCGGGGGTGGCCGCGCTCCCCGCCTTCGCCGACACGTTCACCGCGCTCAGGGCCCGGTACGACCTCGTCGGCTTCGACCCGCGCGGGGTCGCGGAGAGCGCCGGTGTGGTGTGCCGCAACGACCGGCAGATGGAGAAGGCCCTCCGTATCGACACGACCCCCGACACCCCGGCCGAGGAGAAGACCTACCTCGACGACTCCGCGGCCTTCGGCGCGGACTGCGCACGCGGCTCCGGGCCGCTGCTGCCCCATGTCGGCACCACGAACGCGGCTCGTGACATGGAGCTGATGCGCCAGGTCCTCGGCGACGACACGCTGAACTATCTGGGCTTCTCGTACGGCACCGAACTGGGCGGTGTCTACGCCCACTTGTTCCCGGCGAAGGTCGGACGGTTCACCCTGGACGCGGTCGTCGATCCGACGGCCGACTATGTGGGGCACTCGCGCAACCAGGCGCTCGGCTTCCAACGCGCCCTGGAGAACTACTACAAGAGCCGGGGCGTCAGCGCGCAGGCGGGCACCGCACGGATCGTGCGGCTGCTCGACCGGCTCGACCACGAGCCCCTGCCGACCGGTACGGGGCGCAGGCTCACCGAGAGCCTCGCGCTCACCGGCATCATCAGCACGCTGTACAGCGAGGACAGCTGGCCGGTGCTGACCGACGCGCTGGACGAGGCCGAGGGCGGTGACGGCAGCGGGCTGCTGCGGCTGGCCGACTCGTACAACGACCGTGACGCACAGGGCCACTACGGCACGGCGCAGCACTCGCAGCGCGCCATCTCCTGCGTGGACACCAAGGGACGCGTCACCGCGGCGGAGGTCAAGTCCCGGCTGCTGGCGGACTTCCGGAAGGTGTCACCCGTCTTCGGCCCCTATCTGGCCTGGGATCTGGCCGGCTGGTGTGCCGACTGGCCGGTGGCCGGCGAGCACGAGACACCGGAGGTGGCGGCGCCGGGCGCGGCCCCCATCCTGGTCATCGGCGGCAAGGGGGATCCGGCGACGCCGTACGAGGGCGCGCGGCGGATGGTGGAGGAGCTGGGCGACGGGGTCGGGGTCCTGCTCACCTTCGAGGGCGAGGGCCATGGCGCGTACACCACGGGCAATCGCTGTGTCACCGACGCGGTGGACGACTACTTCCTGCACGGCACGGTCCCGGCCGCCGGGACGAGCTGTCCGTAGCGGACCCGCGCATGCGAGCCCGCGCATGACGAAGGGGCCGGCCCACGCGCGTGGGCCGGCCCCTTCGTTCGTCTCGACGAGGTGCCGGGGGGCGGGTCAGGCCGTACCGGACCTCAGTAGATCGGCTTCTCCGGCTCGATCTGGTTGACCCAGCCGATGACTCCGCCGCCGACGTGCACCGCGTCCGAGAAGCCCGCGGACTTCAGCACCGCGAGGACCTCCGCGCTGCGGACACCCGTCTTGCAGTGCAGGACGATCTTCTTGTCCTGCGGCAGGGTCGCCAGGGCGGTACCCATCAGGAACTCGTTCTTCGGGATCAGCTTGGCGCCGGGGATCGAGACGATCTCGTACTCGTTCGGCTCGCGCACATCGATGATCTCGATGTTCTCCTTCTCGTCGATCCACTCCTTGAGCTGCTTGGGAGTGATCGTCGAACCGGCCGCCGCCTCCTGGGCCTCCTCGGACACGACGCCGCAGAAGGCCTCGTAGTCGATGAGCTCGGTGACGGTGGGGTTCTCGCCGCAGACGGCGCAGTCGGGGTCCTTGCGGACCTTGACCTGGCGGTACTGCATCTCCAGGGCGTCATAGATCATCAGCCGGCCGACCAGCGGCTCGCCGACGCCCGCGAGCACCTTGATCGCTTCGGTGACCTGGATGGACCCGATGGAGGCGCAGAGCACGCCCAGCACGCCGCCCTCGGCGCAGGAGGGAACCATGCCGGGGGGCGGCGGCTCCGGGTAGAGGCAGCGGTAGCAGGGGCCGTGCTCGGACCAGAACACGCTGGCCTGACCGTCGAAGCGGTAGATCGAACCCCAGACGTACGGCTTGTTCAGCAGCACACAGGCGTCATTGACCAGATAGCGGGTGGCGAAGTTGTCCGTGCCGTCCACGATCAGGTCGTACTGCGAGAAGATGTCCATCACGTTCTCGGCCTCAAGCCGCTCTTCGTGAAGGATCACCTTGACATAGGGGTTGATTCCGAGGACGGAGTCACGCGCGGACGCGGCCTTGGACCGGCCGATGTCGGCCTGGCTGTGGATGATCTGACGCTGCAGGTTCGACTCGTCGACCTCGTCGAACTCCACGATGCCGAGAGTGCCGACACCGGCCGCGGCCAGGTACATCAGAGCCGGGGAGCCGAGGCCACCGGCACCCACACACAGCACCTTCGCGTTCTTCAGCCGCTTCTGCCCGTCCATCCCGACGTCCGGGATGATCAGATGACGGGAGTACCTGCGGACCTCGTCAACGGTGAGCTCGGCAGCGGGCTCGACCAGGGGTGGCAGCGACACAGGGACCTCAACAGGGGGTTGGTCGGTCAATCAGTACGGTTGTTCTCGCTGTAACACTGCCACGGCCCTTCTCATTCCGAGACACCCGGTCCGACTCGCGAGACGATTTCGTCCCAGAAGCCGGGCAGTGTCTCGAATGACCCGTTGCGCGCGCTCCGGTCGACGTCATCGGCCCTGTCGGTACGGTCAGCTCTCGCAGTACGGTCCGCCCTGCCGGTGCGGTCCGCCCTGCCGGTGCGGTCCGCTCTCTCGGTACGGTCCGTGAAGAAGATCGTGCCCGCCCCCTGCCAGCGGGCGATCCGCATCGCCTCCTCCAGATGGCCGCGCGGCACCCCGTGAACGAGATGGGCGAAGCGCTCCGGCGGGTGCTCCGCCGTCCACTCCGCCGCCTGCGACCAGCGGTAGTCCGCCCACGCGCCGGTGAAGGTCACCAACTGATCGGCGACCTCCGCGTATCCGGGGTGCGGATGGACCCCGTGCCCCAGGACGAGGAACCCGCCGTCGAGCACCGCGCCGAGGGCCGCCGCCAGCCGCCGTGTCGCGGCCAGCTCGGCGCTGCCCGCCGGGCACCGGTCGAGAAAGAACCCGTCGACGCGGTACCAGTCGGAGAACCGCCGCGCCTCGGAGACCAGCTCCCCGGCGGGGCGGGTGCCGTACGCCAGGTCGAGATGGCCGAGCACCCTGGATCCCGCGTTGGTGAGCCGACCCGCCGCCGCCAGACAGTGCGGGTCGGGGCAGTCGCCGGGGCCGTCCGCGACATTGAGGACGGCCCAGTGCAGCGGGGTTCCGGGGCGGGTCAGTTCGGCCCACTCGACGGGGGCGAGCAGCGGATGCGCGTACCCGGGTACGCCGATACCGAGCCGGCCCTCCTCGGTGGCGGAGAGCCGGCCGCCGGCTCTGGTCAGATGCGGCACGCCGCCTCCATCCAGATATCGGCGAGTGACTCCTCCAGATTGATCCGGGGCCGCCAGCCGAGGCGGTCACGCGCGGTCCGTACGTCCGCCTGCTGCCAGCTGCCGCAGCCGTCGGGGTACGGGAACGGGGCCGCGCCCAGGTGTTCCGGCGCCGCCTCGCCCCGGGGTGCGCCGATGGTGGCGTGGCCGGCCCGCATCGGCCCGGGGGGATGGTCCAGTTCGTGCAGGGCGCCCGCGTACCCCGCGACCCGCGCCAGTACGGCGGCGGCGTCCCGCAGTCTCACCGCGCGTCCGGTGCCGATATTGACGACGCCCTGGGCGGCGGAGAGCGAGGCGGCGTGCACGGCGCGCGCCACGTCGCGTACGTCGACGAAGTCGCGCTGCACCCCGAGGCCGCCGAGCTTCAGCTCACCGTCGCCTGACTGCATGGCGCGGCGCATCGCCTCGGCGAGCCGGCCGAGCGGGGAGCCCGCGGGGGTGCCGGGGCCCACGGGCGAGAACACCCGCAGCACGATCGCGTCGAGTCCGGACCCGAGCACCAGCTCGGAGGCGGCGAGCTTGCTCACGCCGTACGGACCGCCGGGGCGCGGTACGGCGTCCTCGGCGGTCGACGAGCCGTGCTGGGACGGACCGTACTCGGAGGCGCAGCCGAGCTGGACGAGCCGCGCGCCGCAGCGGCTGCGGCGCAGGGCCTCGCAGACCGTGGCGACGGCGACCGTGTTGTGCCGGGTCAGCTCGCGCGCGCCGCCGCGGGTGGCTCCGGCGCAGTTGATGATGACGCCGGGGTGGACGGCGTCCAGGAAGCGGGTGAGGGCCCCCGGGGAGCCGCCCGCGAGATCGAACCGTACGTCGGCGTCGTCGCCCCGGCCGAGCGCGGTGAGGTGGACGGCGGGGTCGGCGAGCAGCCGGTCGGCCACGAAGCGGCCGAGGAACCCGTTGGCACCGAGCAGCAGGACCCTCATCGCGCGGCCCCTCTGTGCCGACTGGCCGGTACGGGGGCCGGTGCTCCGGCCCGTGCTGCGGATTGCGGAGTCATCTCTGGCTTCTCCTTCACGAGGTGGTGCTCGGGGGGACGGTGGGCGCGAGTGCGCCGCCCGGAGTGGGGGCGAGTGCGCCGTGCGCGCCGCGCGCGCCGTCGTTCTTCTCGCCGAAGACAGCGGTGGCGAGCAGATACAGACAGCTCAGGGCGGCGGCGAACAGTGCTACGAGAGTGAGCGGCAGGGGGCGCGCGAGGATCCGCCGTGCAGGCCGGGGCGCTGATCCGCGCCGGGCGTGTACGGAGAGGAGGTGGGCGCACCGGGCGGCGGGGAGAACGGCGGAGGCCGGCGCGACGAACAGCGGGGCGAGCAGGCCGTACCCTGCCCGGCCTATCGCGAGGCGCCACCGTCCGCTGCTGTGGTCGAGCGCGAGCGGGGTGAGGGAGCGGACGGCGCCGGGCAGGGCGGCCCCCGGGGTGCCCGGGGTGCCCGGGTCGGACAGTCGGTCAGACATCGCGCTCCCCCACTCCGGCGTACGCCCCCAGGGAGACCGGATTGGCGCGCACCGGCGCGTCGCCCGCGCTTCCCGGCTCGTCCGCCCACGGCGCGCGGCCGGTCGCCCGGCAGTACCCGCGCGGCCTTGCGCCGTACCCGTGACCAGCGGCGATACCCCGAAGAAGCGTTTGGCCAGCGGCCCGCGCGGGCCGGCCGAGCCGCCGGACGCGGTCTGGTGGGGATCGGGCACGGGCGTGGTGTTCACACTCCGGCGTGCGCCGGGGGTACGGCAGGCCGCTCCCGGCGGCCGTACGACGGCTCGCTCCCCGGCGAGGCGACCGAGGGCGCGGCGTTCCGCCGCGCACCGGCGGCGGTCGCACCGGAGCCAGGACTCACCCGTCGCATACGGATATCCACTGTCCGTAAGCAGTCCGACCCGCACGCGGGCACCCCCGATCTCCCTTGTGGGCGAGCGCCGTTCATCCGGCGACTCGCAGCGGGACGACCGTAAGCGGATAAGCCGGTGGTGCGACGGACGGTTGTCCGTCGCACCACCGGAAGGGGTGAATGCACGTAACTTTCCCGTACCGGTAGCGTTCTGTCGCGCTACAGAACGGACCGACTACGCGAGGTCAGGCCACGGCCAGGTCCTCGGCGGGCACGGGGAGGGCCCGGCGGGCCGAGCGGCGGGCCGCGGCGAGCGCCGGATCGAGGGCGGGCACGGCGGCGAGCAGGTGTCGTGTGTACGCCTCCGAGGGCGTCCCGTACACCTCGTCGACCGTGCCCTGTTCCACAATCCTGCCGTGCCGCATGACGGCGACCCGGTCGCTGACCTGCCGTACGACGGCGAGGTCATGGGCGATGAAGACCAGCGCCAGGCCCAGCTCGCGCTGGAGTTCCGCCAGCAGGGCGGTGACCTGCGCCTGCGTGGTCACATCGAGGGCGGAGACGGGCTCGTCGCAGACGATGAGCCGTGGCTCGGCGGCCAGCGCCCGCGCGATCCCCACGCGCTGGCGCTGCCCGCCGCTGAACTCGTGCGGGTACCGGTCGTACCGGTCGGGATCGAGTCCGACCCGGTCCAGCAGTTCCCGTACCCGCGCGACGAGCCGGCGTTCGTCGAGCACCCCGGCGGCCCGCAGCGGATCGGCCACGGACTCACCGACCGAACGGCGCGGATTGAGCGAGGAGACCGGATCCTGGAAGATCATCTGCAACTCGCGCCGGAAGGGCCGCAGTTCCTTCTCCGACGCCGTCGCGATCTCCGTACCCCGGTAGCGCAGCCGTCCGGCAGACGGGTCGAGGAGCCGTACCAGCATCCGCCCCAGGGTGGTCTTGCCGCTGCCGCTCTCCCCGACGATCCCCAGGGTCTCGCCGGGGTGGACGGTGAGCGAGACCCCGTCCACGGCGGTGACCGTCCGCCGCCCCCGGCTGAACTCCCGCCGCAGACCGACGGCTTCGAGCAGCGCCTCACCCTCGGGCTTCGGTGCCGGAGCCCGAGTGTGCTTCGGTGCCGGAGCCGCCGCCCCCGTGCGCGGCGTGTCCACGCGCGGTACCGCCGCGAGCAGCGCCCGCGTATAGGTGTCGCGGGGAGCGCCCAGCACCTCGGTCACCGGCCCGCGCTCCACCTCCCTGCCGTGCCGCATCACCAGCACCTCGTCCACGCTCTCCGCCGCGACCCCCACGTCATGGGTGACCAGCAGCAGCCCCATGCCCGTCTCATGGCGCAGATCATGGAGCAGATCGAGGATCTGGGCCTGGACGGTGACGTCCAGGGCGGTGGTCGGCTCGTCCGCGATCAGCAGCCGCGGTTCGCAGGCCAGCGCCATCGCGATCAGCGCGCGCTGACGCATACCGCCGCTGAACTCGTGCGGCCTGGCCCCGGCGCGGCGCGCCGCGTCCGGGATGCCCACCCGGTCGAGTACCTCGACGGCCCGTGCGCGGGCGGCCCGCCGGGTGGCGTCCGTATGGACCCGGTAGACCTCGGCGATCTGGTCGCCGACCGCGTAGTACGGGTCCAGGGACGACAGCGGATCCTGGAAGACCATCGCGGCCACCGCGCCGCGCAGCGCGCGCAGTTCACGGTCGGAGGCGGCTCCCACGTCCGTACCGCCGACCCGTACCGTCCCGCCGACGCGTGCGCCGGTCCCCCGGTGCAGACCGAGGAGCGCGCTCGCGACGGTGCTCTTGCCGCTGCCCGACTCGCCGACCAGTCCGATCGCCCGGCCGGCGGCGAGCGTGAACGAGAGCCCGTCCACGGCCCGTACGGTCCCGGCCTCCGCCGGTCCCCCGGCCGGGAAGTCGACGGTGAGGCCGTCCACGAGGATCAGTTGCTCCGCCATATCCGCCACATCCATCGCCTTCGCCACACCGGTCACAGCAGAGCCACCCTTCGGTCCGCCGCCGCGTAGAGCAGATCCGCCACCACATTCGCCAGGACGACGGCCGTGCCGGTCGCCAGCACCACCCCCACCACCACCGGCACATCGACCACCCGTACCGCGTCGACCAGTGTCTTGCCGATACCGGGGATACCGAAGAGGGTCTCCGTGAGCACCGCGCCGCCCACGACCGTGCCGAGGTCGTTCGCGTTGAGCGCGATGACGGGCGGTACGGCGCCGCGCAGCGCGTGCCGTCCGACCACCGCCCGTTCCCCGACGCCATACGCCCGAAACGTGCGGATATGATCCTCGGCCAGCGTCTCCAGCGTCGAACTGCGCGTCAGCCGGGCGTATTTGGCGCTCTCGAAGAAACCGAGGGTGAGCCACGGCAGCAGCAGGTTCCACGCCCACTGCTCGGGGTCCTGGGAGAGCGGTACGTACGACGGGAACGGCAGCCAGCGCAGATACGCGCAGACCGCCATCAGAAGCAGCAGCCCCAGGATGAAGACGGGCATGCCGGTCCCGGCGAGGGTGAGCACGGTCAGCGCGCGCTCGGTGATCCCGCCGCGCCGCACCGCCGAGAGCAGGCCGGTGCCCACCCCGATGACCAGCCAGATCACCATCGCGCCGAGCGCGAGGGAGAGCGTCGCGGGCAGCCGCTCCCCGATCAGCTGGGTGACCTGCTGGTCGGTCCTGTACGAGAAGCCGAGGCAGGGCGCGTCGCAGTGCAGTACGGCCGTACCGGTCGAGTAGTCCCGACCGGCGACGATGCCCTGGAGGAAGTGCCCGTACTGCGTGAACACCGAGGCGTCCAGGCCGAGCCGCTCCCGTACCTGGGTGACCTGCTGGGTGGAGCACCGTTCGCCGCAGGCGAGCCGGGCCGGGTCGCCCGGTACGAGATAGAAGAGCGCGTACACGGCGGCGGAGAGCACGAGCAGGACGAGCAGCGCCCCTACGAGCCGTTTGAGCAGATAGCGCGTCATGAGGCCGTTCCCTTGGGCGAAGTGGCGGCGGCGCCGCCGGCGCGGGCGCGGCGCCCCGCGCGTGTCCCCACCCGCAGCCGGCCTGCCTCGCGCGGATCGAGCGCCGTACGCACCGCGTCCCCCAGCACGGTGAAGGCGAGTACCGTCACGAACAGCAGTCCGGCGGGGAGCAGTACGTACATCGGGTCCGCGCGGAACCAGGTCTGCGCGGTCGACAGCATCTGTCCCCAGGACGGCGTCGGCGGTCTGACCCCGACCCCGAGGAAGGACAGCGACGCCTCGATCACGATGTTCGAGGGCAGCAGGATCGCCGCGTAGGTGATGACGGGCGCGGCGAGCGAGGGCAGCAGCTCGCGCCGCGCCACCCGCACCCGCCCGGAGCCGCCGAGCCGGGCGGCGGCCACGAAGTCGAGCTGCCTCAGGGTCAGTGTCTGCGCCCGTACGATCCGGGCCGTAGCACCCCAGTTGAGCAGCCCGATGACCAGGATCAGCAGCAGGGGGCGCGGGAAGTCCGCCGGTACGACGGCCGTCAGGGCGATGGCGATCACCAGCATCGGCAGCGCGACCATGACATCCGTGAACCGGCTGAGGAAGGTGTCGAGCAGCCGGTTGCCGAGCCCGGCGGCGAGGCCGATCACGACCCCGATCAGCACCTGGACGGCGGTGGCGCCGACCGCGACCAGCAGCGAGACCCGGGCCCCGTACAGCAGCCGTACGAACAGATCGCGTCCGGTGCCGGGTTCGACGCCGAGCCAGTGGTCCCCGCTCACCCCGCCGAAGGAGCCGGTCGGCACCCCGCCGCGCGCCGAGTCCACCAGCGCGTCGTGGTACGCGTAGGCGTCCTGGCCCTCGATCGCGGCGAGCAGGGGCGCGGCGAGCGCCACCACCACGAGCAGGACGAGGACGCCCCCGGCCACCAGGGCCGAGGGGCGTCCACGCAGCCGCCGCCACACCTGCCGGGCGCCCGAGGCGCCCGTGGCAACGGCGGTGCTCACGCGACCGCGACCTGCGAGATGTCGAGAACGCCGGTCCAGTCGCTGATCACGATGTTCTTGACGTTCTTGCCGTAGAGCCGCTTGTAGACCGGGTGGAAGAGCGGTACGTCGAGCGCCTGCTCGCCGATCTTCTTGTCGAGGGCGCCCCAGCGCTTGGCCGCCGCGCTCAGATCGGTCAGCTTGTTGATCTCGTCGATCTCCTTGTTGACCGACGGGTCGTCGAGCTGCGCGTGGTTGAAGTTGGAGCCGTCCTTGACGATCTGCCTGCCGTCGAAGATCGGCGCGAGGAAGGGGCCACCGGAGGGCCAGTCCGCGCCCCAGCGGGAGAGGAAGAAGCCGGGCGAGTCCTTGACGCTCCAGCGCGCCTCGTTGAACGCGTTGGGTTCGAGGCCCTGGAGCTCGACGGTGATCCCGGCCTGCTTCAAGGCCTCCTGGACGGCGGTGGCGACCTCGGGGCTGGTCTCCCTGTTCTGCGCGGTGGAGTGGGTGAGCGAGATCGTCAGACCGTTGGCGTACCCGGCCTCCTTCAGCAGTTCCTTCGCCTTGGCCGGGTCGCCGGTCTTTCCGGCCGGGAAGTGGTCGTAGGGCGTGTGGCCGAAGGCCGGCTGTTCGGGGAGGAAGGTGGTCGCGGGCTCGGCGAGCGCGGAGCCGCCGGCCGCGTTGATGACGCTGGTGCGGTTGATGGCGTACGAGATCGCCTGGCGCACCTTGGGGTTGTCGAACGGCTTCACCTTCGGGTTGAAGGCGAGGTAGTTGGTGTAGCCGAAGTGTCCGGTGCCCACGCGGGCGGCGAGCGCCTTGTCGCTGCCGATCTGGGCCAGCTCGGCGGGCCCGAGGTTGGTGTCGGTGGTGATGGCGGCGGCATCGGCGCCGGAGCTGGTGGAGAGCCGCTGGTTGATGACGGCGGCGTCGAGCCCGGCCTTCACATCGATCGTGTCGGGGTAGGCGTGGCGCTCCTCGTCGGTCTTCTCCGACCAGTGCGGGTTGCGCTCCAGGACGAGGTGCTGGCCGTCGCCCTCGTTCTTGACGACCTTGTACGGGCCCGAGGAGACGGGGTGCTCCTCGTAGGTGGCGCCGGTGTCCTTCGCCTTCGGCACGGGCGCGAACTGCGTCTGGGTGGCGACGAACGGGAAGTCGCCCTCGGGCTTGTTGAGCTTGAAGACGATGGTCCTTGCGTCGGGCGTCTCGATCGAGGCGAGGCCCTTCTTGTCCTTGTACGGGCCCTCGTAGTCGGCGCCGCCGATCAGCCAGTCGCGCAGATAGGGGGCGCCGCCGGAGAGCTCGGCGGCGAAGGAGCGCTCGATGCCGTACTTGATGTCGGCGGTGGTGATGGGGGTGCCGTCCTCGAACTTCAGCCCTTCTTTGAGGGTGTACGTCCACTCGGTGGCGTCCGCGTTCGGGCGCCCGGTGTCGGTGGCGAGGTCGGGGACGACCTTGGTGCCGGCCGCACCGCTCTCCCGGTTGCGGGTGGTGAGCGTACGGAAGACCAGCGAGGGGACGTTGCCGCCGCCGGAGGTGTAGAGCCGCGCCGGGTCGAAGTCGGTCTGCGCCTCGGTGTTGAGCACCGAGAGCGTGCCGCCCTTCTGGGGCTTTCCCTTGCCCGCGCCGTCGGCCTTGGCATCGTTGTCCTGAGGACCCGCGCAGGCGGCGGCGCCCGCTGCCACGACCAGGCTGACGGCTGCCGCGGCCACGCGGCGGGATATGACGGACGGTTGACGCATCGGAAGAGGCCTCTCGGTGAGCTGCGCGGGCAGGGCGCAGACAGAAGGGGACAAAGGGCACTTAACACCCTGGAGTCCGCGCAGGCGAGAGCGTGCGGAGAGGGAACGGGAGACCGGCACGGCACGCCTGCGTACGGAACACATACGCCCGGACGCGGAGATGCTCGGCGGTGAGGAGAAGGCCGACGCGCGCTCGGGCAGGCGTCAGCGACAGTGAATGTCGGCCACGCACAGCGCGGTCACACCGATGAGCGTGAGCTCAATGGCGGTGCGGCCGGAAGCGGCGGCGCGGCGGGGCGACATGCCGAGAAATATGAACGACCCCGCGTGCGATGTCAACGCGTTGCGAGGCCGTCATGAGACAGGCGTCTCAACTGTCGGGAAAGACCCAGGGGTTCGGCCTGCACTTGATCCCCTCGATGTCCAGCGACTTGGTCTGCTGCTGCATCACCGGAGCGAGCGCCCCGGGAGTGCGGCAACTCACATGGTTGTGCCCGAGCCGGTGTCCGACCTCGTGATTGATCAGCATCTGCCGGTAGCCGAGCATCGCCTTGTCGCCGAAGGTCTTCGCGCCCTGCGCCCAGCGGAAGGCGTTGATCATGACGCGGTCGGTCGAGGCCGAGTCGCAGGACACATTGTCGATGGTCGTGTCCAGACCGGACTTGGCGCACCAGACTCCGGTGGTCCCCGGGCTCGCGAGCGTGATCACGAAGTCGGCCTCGCCGCTGGAGATCCGTTCGAAGGTCATGGCGCCGTTGTGGGCCCAGCTCCGGTCGTCGTTCAGGGTCTTCTGGACGGCCTCGGCGAAGAGTCCCCCGTCCAGCCCGAGCCCCTTCTCGATGTCCACGCGGTAGCGGAACTTCTGCCCCTTGCCCGGCGCCTTGGCGAGACCGGGTACGGCGGTGAAGTCGCCCGAGGCCGTCAGCTTCGGATCGAGCGGGAACTGCCGGGTCATCAGCTGCGCGTAGGTGGGCGCCGGGGTCACCACCGCGGAGGACCCCGTCGGGGTGGGCCGGCCCTTGTAGCGCGAGGTGTCATCGCTGTCGGCGCGGTCGGTGCCGTCGGCGGCCCGCGCGTCGGCACGGTCCGTATCGCCGTCGGTGACCTGCCCGGCGACGACGACCACAAGGACCGTGACCACCGCGGCGGCGGCGATCCCGGTGAGCGTACGTCCCTTGCCGCCTCTGGCGGGCTCCGCCGGAGCCTGCTCCGTATCGTCGGCGCCGCCGGGGCCGCCGGGGCCGCCGTCCCGGTCGCCGAGGGAGCCGGGGCCGGGCGCGCCGCTCTCCGGGGCGGCGGTACGGGAGGCCGGGGCGCCGAAGGCGTCGAACGCGTCGTCGTCGAACGCCTCGATGAACTCCCGTCGCGGTCCCGGGATCCGCGGGGCCGCGGGCGCCGGAGCCGTGGGCGCCGAAGTCCCGGGCGCGCCGGACTGCTTGGGCGGGGCCGCGGCACGCGAAGCGGGGTCGCGCGGCGCGCCCTGGCGCTGCTCACCGCCCCAGCCGCCGCCGGCCTCCCGCTGCTCGGGGTGACCGCCGCGCACCTGCGGCACGCCGTGCGCGGGGGTGGCGTAGGCCGGGCCGCCGTGCTGCTGTTCCGGGTCCGCGTCCTGGCCGTCAGGCGCGCGCCCGCGCCGTCCCTTGTCGGATCCGGCCCGCGCGGGGGCGGGTTCGCCCGCCGCGACCGGGGCCGTGGACCGCGTGCCCTGGGGTACGGGGCCTTTGCGGCTGTGTCGTCCCACGGCCCGGATCAGCTCCTGTCGTAGTCATCGATGAGTTCCCGGCAGGCCTGCGCGACCTGCCGGGGGTACTCCATCATGGCAACATGTCCGGCCTCGGGGAGGGTCAACAGCCGGGAACCGCGGAAAGCGGCCGACGCCCTGCGGGCCATCCGGTACGAAACGAGCAGGTCCCGCCCGCCGTAGACGAGCAGCGTCGGCGCCAGCACCCGCTCCGCCTGCCGCCACAGTCCATGTTGACCGCCCAAGGTGTACGCGTTGACGATACCGCGCGCCGAGTTGGTCATCGCGTCCCAGAAATAGGGCAGTTGAAGCCGCCGCTCCATCTCCTGGACGGCGTGGCGCAGTTCCTCCTCGGTCACCGACGAGGGATCGCCGTACGTGATGTCCATCGCACCCCGGGTGCGCTGCTCCGGCGTCCAGTGCCGGGTCAGCCGGCCGAACAGCGGGGCGACCCCGGGCAGCGCGAGCAGCGCGGTCGGCAGCGCGGTGCGCTGGACGAGGATCTCCGGCAGCGCCGGCGAGACCAGTGTCAGGGTCCGCACCAGATCGGGCCTGGCCGCCGCGACGCGGGTGGCGACGGCGCCCCCGAGGGAGTTGCCGAAGAGATGGACGGGGCCGCGCCCCTCCACGTCCAACAGCCGGATCACCGCGCGGGCCTGCCCGCTGACCGAGTAATCGCCGTTGTCCGGCGGCGGCGAGTCCCCGAAGCCGGGCAGATCGACGGCCTCGCCGTCGACGATGTCCGCCAGGAGCGACATGAGCGCCGACCAGTTCTGCGAGGAGCCGCCGAGCCCGTGCACATACAGCGCGGGCGGCGCGCCGACACGGGACGCCGGCCGGCACCGTACGGTCAGCGTCAGTCCGGGCAGCGTGACGGAACGGAGCCGCTCCCCGTCCGCGACCCGTACGGGACTCACCTTCGGCGCCAGGGCGGCGGCGACGGCTTCCGGCAGCTCGGTCGACGACATGCCGCAATGTTACGAGACGATCACGCCCCGGTCCGTGTGTTCGGCGTCACAGGCCGCATGGCGTCCCGCACCCCCGGCTTCTAGGCTCTTAGGGAGAGAAAGGGCACGCCATGGCGGTTGACCCCACGGATCCCGAGACCTTCGAGACGAACGACGAGGAAGCCGAGCTGGACGAGGAGGTCCCCGAAGCCGACGCCGCGGAACAGCACACGGACGTACGGCCCGGGGGCGACGAACCCCTGACACGTACCGACCCGGACAAGGCCGACGAGGCGGACGCGGCCGATCAGGCGCGAGCGGTCGGTACGGACGAGGACGACGACTACCGTCAGTGACCGGACGGCGAGGGCCGCGCGACGAAGCGCCGGGTGCGCCCGCCGGAGACCACCGGCCCCCAAAAAAACGGGTCCTCACCACGCACAGCCGGGTTACCCAAAAGTACGATGGCCAGGCGGCGCACAGCGCGCACGGAACGAACTTTGGGAGGCGGCGTGACAGCCATAGAGCAGACAGAGGCGGCGCGCCCGCGAGGCACGCGCCTGCCGCGTCGCGCCCGACGCAATCAGCTGCTGGGCGCGGCTCAGGAAGTGTTCGTCGCACAGGGCTACCACGCGGCCGCGATGGACGACATCGCCGAGCGGGCCGGCGTCAGCAAGCCCGTCCTCTACCAGCACTTCCCCGGAAAGCTGGAGCTGTACCTCGCCCTGCTCGACCAGCACTGCGAGAGCCTTCTCCAGGCGGTCCGTACGGCGCTCGCGTCCACGACGGACAACAAGCTGCGCGTCGAGGCCACGATGGACGCCTACTTCGCCTATGTCGAGGACGAGGGCGGCGCCTTCCGCCTGGTCTTCGAGTCCGATCTGACGAACGAGCCCGCGGTGCGCGAGCGCGTGGACCGGGTCGCGCTCCAGTGCGCGGAGGCCATCTCCGATGTGATCGCCGAGGACACCGGGCTCTCCAAGGAGGAGTCCATGCTGCTGGCGGTGGGGCTCGGCGGCGTCTCCCAGGTGGTGGCCCGCTACTGGCTCTCCAGCGAGTCCGCGATCCCCCGCGATCAGGCGGTGCGGCTCCTCACCTCGCTGGCCTGGCGCGGTATCGCCGGCTTCCCGCTGCACGGCGGTGAGCCGCACTGAACGGCGGGTGTCCGCCGCGGGTGTTCGCTGCGGGCGTTCCCCGCGGCGTCTTCCGGATGGTCACTCCGGGCTAATGTGTGCTGCGTACCGCGCGGCTGGCCGCGCAACGCAGACCGTTCGGAGGGACATAGCCGTGGAGGTCAAGATCGGCGTGCAGCACACGCCCCGCGAGATCGTTCTGGAGAGCGGGCAGACCGCCCAGGAGGTCGAGCGCGCCGTCGCCGACGCGCTGGCCGGCAAGGCGCAGTTGCTCAGTCTCACGGACGACAAGGGGCGCAAGGTGCTCGTACCGGCCGAGCGGATCGCGTACGTGGAGATCGGTGAGCCGGCCACCCGACGCGTCGGGTTCGGCGCTCTGTAGTACCTGTCGTCACGGACAGGGGAATGGCCCGGCGGGACACCCCCGCCGGGCCATTCCCCTGTCCGTCACCCGCGAGTTCCGCTGTGCGCGTAGCCGCCCTCTCCCGGGGGTCCGGCGGGGGTTGCGGCCCATGCGCTCCGGGTAGTGACGTGCTGGGCCCAAAAGCCCTGACCACATGTCACTTTCGGCGTCGTGAGGTGATCAGCAGTGATCTGGGAAGTTCTCGGATCGGTCCTGCTCGGACTCGGTCTTTCGTGGGCCGCCGCGAGCCGGCTGTCCCACCGGCTGCCGGCTCACCGGACGGTGTTCACGGCCGGCCCGGTCGGCGCGCTCTTCGGCGCCTATGTGACGCATATGGCGCTCGGCGCCGGTCATGTTCCCGCGACGCTCGTCGGTGCCCTGCTGGTGGGGGCGGTGCTGCTGTCGCTGTTGCTCCGCCCCACGCGTCGGGCGCTGCGGCGCCCCCAGATCTCCTCCTGAACCGATCCCGTTCCGTCCCGGAAGGCCGCCCGCTCAGGCGGCCAGTCCGAGAGCGGCCATCCGCTTGGTGTGCGCCTCGGTGATCCGGGAGAACATCCGGCCGACCTCCGCGAGATCGAAACCGTCCGCCACCCCGCCCACGAGCATCGTGGAGAGCGCGTCGCGCTCGGCCACCACCCGCTGCGCCTGGGAAAGCGCCTCGCCCATCAGCCGCCGCGCCCAGAGGGCCAGGCGCCCGCCGACCCGCGGCTCCGCCTCGATCGCGGCGCGGACCTTCTCCACGGCGAAGTTGCCGTGTCCGGTGTCGTCCAGCACGGCGAGCACCAGCGCGCGGGTGTCGATGTCCAGCCGCGCGGCCACCTCGCGGTAGAAGTCGCTGGCGATCGAGTCGCCCACGTACGCCTTGACGAGGCCCTCCAGCCAGTCCGACGGCGCGGTCAGCCGGTGGAAGTCGTCGAGCGCCTTGGCGAAGGGCTCCATCGCGTCGGTCGGCTCGGCGTCGATCGCCCGCAGCCGGTCGTTCAACCGCTCGAAGTGGTGGAATTCGGCGGCGGCCATCTTCGCCAGGGCGGCCTTGTCGGCGAGCGTCGGCGCGAGCTTGGCGTCCTCGGCCAGCCGCTCGAAGGCCGCCAGCTCCCCGTAGGCGAGCGCTCCCAGCAGATCCACGACGGCGGCGCGGTACTGCGGCTCGGCGGCGGCCGTGTCCCAGTTCTGGGCGGCGATCCCGGTGGGTTCCTCGGCTGCGGATGCGGGCGTGGTGGCGTTGTCGGGCGTCTCCATGGACCGCACAATAGCCCGCTCTTCGCGCCGCGTAAGGGCCTGGTCAGACACTGTGGCCACACCGTTCCGACGAATTCGCCCAACACACATGCGCGATTCCGGGGTACAGTGGTAATGCGCCTGCCGACTTTTCGGCGGGCGATCGCAGTGTTAGACAGTGTTTGAACGAGGGTAGTCCCTCGTACAGGCCCCATGAGGATGCCCGGTCGGTGGCCCGATCGGCTCCGACCCGACCGCCCTCCGCGCGGATCGTACGCACAGCAGCGTACGGCCGCAGATGAGGGGCCCCCTCAGCGGTTCGAGCGCTCGAGCGACGGCAGTGGTCCCGCGCCATCCGGCCAATCCACGGCCGGCCGAGTACCCAGGTGCGGTACGACCCCCAGCGTTCGCCTCGCGCCGCGTCTCACAGAAGAGGCAGCACCCTGACTACGACTTTCCGAGACCTCGGAATCCTCCCCGAGACAGCCGAAGCGCTAGAAGCCGTCGGCATTCTGTCTCCGTTCCCCATCCAAGAGATGACGCTCCCCGTCGCGCTTTCCGGCAAGGACGTCATCGGACAGGCCAAGACCGGCACGGGCAAGACGCTCGGCTTCGGTCTGCCGCTCCTGGAGCGCGTCACCGTCCCCGCGGACGTCGAGTCCGGCCGGGCCGTGCCCGAGAAGCTCACGAACGCCCCGCAGGCGCTTGTCGTCGTGCCCACCCGCGAGCTGTGCACGCAGGTCACCAATGACCTGCTGACGGCCGGCAAGGTGCGTAACGTCCGGGTCCTGGCGATCTACGGCGGCCGTGCCTACGAGCCGCAGGTCGAGGCCCTCAAGAAGGGCGTCGATGTGATTGTCGGCACCCCGGGCCGGCTGCTCGACCTGGCGGGCCAGAAGAAGCTCGATCTCTCCCATGTGCGCGCTCTCGTCCTGGACGAGGCCGACGAGATGCTCGACCTGGGCTTCCTGCCCGACGTCGAGAAGATCATCCAGCTGCTGCCGCCCAAGCGGCAGACAATGCTGTTCTCCGCGACGATGCCGGGCGCGGTCATCGGCCTCGCCCGCCGTTACATGTCGCAGCCCACACACATCAGCGCCACCTCGCCCGACGACGAGGGCGCGACCGTCGCCAACACGACGCAGCGCGTCTACCGCGCCCACTCCATGGACAAGCCGGAGCTGGTCGCCCGCATCCTCCAGTCCGAGGGCCGCGGCCTGGCGATGATCTTCTGCCGTACGAAGCGTACGGCCGCCGATATCGCCGACCAGCTGGCCCAGCGCGGCTTCGCCTCCGGCGCGGTCCACGGGGACCTGGGCCAGGGCGCCCGCGAGCAGGCGCTGCGCGCCTTCCGCAACGGCAAGGTCGATGTGCTCGTCTGCACCGATGTCGCCGCGCGCGGTATCGATGTCGAGGGCGTGACCCATGTCATCAACTACCAGTCGCCGGAGGAGGAGAAGACCTACCTCCACCGCATCGGCCGCACGGGCCGGGCGGGCGCGTCCGGCACCGCCGTCACGCTGGTCGACTGGGACGACATCCCGCGCTGGCAGCTGATCAACAAGGCGCTGGACCTCGGTTTCCCGGACCCGCCGGAGACGTACTCCACGTCCCCGCACCTGTTCGAGGAGCTGAACATCCCCGCCGGGACCAAGGGCGTCCTGCCGCGCGCGGAGCGCACGCGCGCCGGTCTGTCGGCGGAGCAGGTCGAGGACCTCGGCGAGACGGGCGGTCGCGGCCGTAAGTCCGCCGCCCCCGCCGCGGCGGTACGGGAAGAGCGCCCGGCCCGTACGCGTACCCCGCGCCAGCGCCGCCGCACCCGTGGCGGGACCCCGCTGGAGGCGGCCGGTACGGCGGCCGAGCCGCAGTCCCCGAGCGCGGAGCCGCAGTTCCAGACCGCCGTGCCGCAGTTCCAGACCGCGGTGCCGATGGACGTGCCCGAGCGCGTGGAGCGGGCCGCCGAGCCGCGTACCCCGCGCCGTCGCCGGCGTACCCGCAGCGGAGCCGGCTCCGTGGCCGAGACACCGGCCATGGAGACCGTGGCCGCCGTGACAGCCCCGGATGCCGTGGCGGAGCCGGTCCTCGCGGACCCGGCCGTCTCGGAGCCCGTCGTCGCCGACCCCGCGGCGGAGCCCGTGGCCAAGCCGCGCCGCCGTCGCACCCGGGCCGCGAAGCCCGCGGCCGAGACGGTCGAGAAGGCCGCGGTGGCGGAGCCGGTCGACGCCCCCGAGGCGCCGGTCGCCGAGACCAAGCCGCGTCGCCGCACCCGCGTCGCCAAGTCCGTGGCCGAGGCCGCGGAGTCGGCGGTGGCGGAGCCGGTGGACGGCAAGGCCGAGGCCCCCGTCGCGGAGGCCAAGCCCCGTCGCCGCACCCGCGTCGCCAAGCCGGCCGCCGAGGCCGTCGAGGCCGCCGCGACCGCGGCGGCACCCGAAGCGGAGGCGGAGGCCATGCCCAAGCCGCGCCGCCGCCGTACGCGCACGACAGCTGCGAAGACCGAGAGCTGACGTACGCGCGCACCACAGCCGGATGGCCCGACGCCCCCAGACGGGGGGTGCCGGGCCATCGGCGTTCTCCGGGACCTCCCCACCCTCAGCGGCGACACAGGGCCTAACCTCTTCGCATGAGTCGGCCGCCCACGTTCGTCCCGCCCTCCTGTGCCCGCGCCCGTACGCTCCACACCCGCCGCGGACCCTTCGCCACGCTCGACGCGCGACCGGCCGGGGAGCCGCGCGGCACGGCGCTGATGCTCCCCGGGTTCACCGGGAGCAAGGAGGACTTCATCGCGCTGCTTGAGCCCCTCACGGAGGCCGGCTACCGGGTCGTCTGTGTGGACGGCCGCGGCCAGTACGAGACCGAGGGCCCGGACACCGAGGACGGCTACGCGCAGAGCGAGCTGGCCGCCGACGTACTGGCGCAGACGGAGGCGGTCGGCTCGCCCGTGCATCTGCTCGGGCACTCGCTCGGCGGGCTGATCGCGCGCGCCGCCGTACTGCTCGACCCCGGCCCGTTCGTCACGCTGACGCTGCTGTCCTCCGGGCCCGCGCGGGTCGCCCCGGTCCAGCGGGAGCGCGCAGAGCTGCTGAGCGGGGCGCTCAGGGCCATGACGATGCAGCAGGTCTGGGAGATCATGCGCTCGATGGATCCCCCGGAGGAGACCGCGATCGACGGGGAGGATCTGCGCAGGCGCTGGCTCCTCACCCGGCCGGCCCAGCTGATCGCCACCGGCCGCCAGCTGAGCGAGGAGCCGGACCGGGTGGCCGAGCTGGCCGCCGTACAGCCGCTGCCCAAGCATGTGATGTCCGGCGAACGGGACGACACCTGGCCGGTGCCGCTGCTGGACGAGATGGCGGGGCGGCTCGGCGCCCGCCGGACGGTCATCGAGGGCGCCCAGCACTCACCCAACACCGACCGGCCGCTGGAAACCGCCGCCGCGCTCAGGGACTTCTGGGACACCCACGGCTGACCGCCCGCCGTGGGAAGGCGCCCAAAGGCGCCTGTCGGTACCGGGCTGCCGGTACAGGGGCTGGCTGTCAGTACTGTGCCTGCAAGTGCTGCCAGAACCCGTCCCGCAGCGACCGCCGCAGCATGGCATGGCCCCGTAGCGACCGCTGGAGCAGCTTCTCCGCCTCGATCAGCAGATCCTGGTCCACCGGGCCCGGCAGATACGGATGGCCCGGCAGCAGCTCGGCCAGGGCCTCCCGGCCGCGCTCCGCCAGCCAGGTCGCGGCGATCTGCGCGCCGATGAACCGCACCTGGTCGCGGGAGGGCGGCGGCTCGCCCTCGTGCTCGTACGTGGTGACCGGGCGGCGGGTGACATACGGCTTGCAGAAGTCCAGGTCGAAGGTGCGCTGGCTGTCGACCTCCCACAGCAGCGGCTCGGCCTGATTGCGCCCCTCGCCCGCCTCGATGCCCCAGAGGTGCACACGCGCGCCGTACCCCTGGGCCGCCTCGACGGCCGAGACCAGGTCCTCGTCGCCGCCGACCAGGGCCGCGTCACTGATGGCGCGGTGCCGGGCGAGCGATTCGAGATCCGTACGGATCAGGGAGTCGACGCCCTTCTGCTGGTTGTTGGCGTTGAGGTTGCCGAGCCTGACCTTGACGTCGGGCAGTTCGGCGATGGACTGCTGCTCCGAGGTGTGGATCCGGCGCCTGGCGCCGTCGTACCAGTACACGCGGAGCAGTCTGCTGTCCGCGAAGATGATCCGGGCCTTGTCGATGAAGGCCTCGATGAGCCCCTCGGCGTCCAGATCGAAGGCGCGCCGGTCCTCGGTGCCCGCCACAAGCAACCCGGCCGCAGCATAGACGTAACCGGCGTCGACGAAGATGGCATGCGTGGACGGAGTCTTGGCGACCTCGGCGAGCATGCGCTGGAGCAGCTCGTTGGTGCGCTCCAGACGGGCGCCGATGTCGGCGATCTCTGGGTTGATCTCTGCCTCGCTCATACACCGTTCATTCTCTGCGGACGCGGCTGTACCCGCCAGTAATTAGCCACCCGAAAAATTTCCTTAGCGTAGGGAATGTTTGCAGAGGGCAAGGCGTTGCAGCCAGATGTAACCGTGGACGGCTCCGCCCGTCACCCATAGTTCTCCAGCAGGAGGATCAGACGAAGGGAGAAGCCTTGCGCTTCGAAATCATGCGACTCGACGATGTTGACGGCTCCGCTGTCGACAGCACCGTTGTGGACGCCGCCTCCGTCAACCGGATCGTGCAGCAGGCCGCCGCGATGGGCCAGCGCATCTATATCCGCCCGGCCGAATCCTCGGCCTCGTAACCCCATATCCCCTCGCGACCGCACGACAGCGACCGACCGCGAACCGACGAAGCGCCCCTGTACGGATCACTCGTACGGGGGCGCTGCCCTTGTCAGGCGCCCTGGATCACCTGGGTGACGCCATTGATGATCTGCTGAACGGCAATGGCCGAAAGCATCATCCCCGCCAGCCGGGTCACCAGCACCACTCCCCCGTCCTTGATGACCCGGATGATCAGCAGCGAGTAGCGCATCGTCAGCCAGAGCACGACATGCATCGCGACGATCGCCGCCCACACCGAGATCCGCGCCGGGGCGCCGTCCGCGTGCTGTACCGCGAGGATGACGGACACGATCGCGCCGGGTCCGGCGAGCAGCGGCATGCCCAGCGGTACGAGCGCCACATTGACGTCCTTCGTCTGCTGGGGCTCGTCGGTCTTCCCGGTCAGCAGGTCCAGCGCGATGAGCAGCAGGAGCAGCCCTCCGGCGATCATCAACGCCGGTACGGAGACATGCAGATAGTCCAGGATCTGCTGGCCCAGCAGCCCGAAGACGGCGATCACACCGAAGGCGACGGCGACCGCCTGCCAGGCCATGGCGCGCTGGACCTTGGCGGGCCGGCCTGAGGTGAGCGCGAGGAAGATCGGGGTGATCCCCGGAGGGTCCATGATCACGAAGAGCGTGAGGAAGAGGGAGCCGAAGACGGCGAAGTCGAACACAGTGAGGGCCTAGCTGGACGTAGAGACGAGGGGACGGGTCGGACGCGCGCGGAGGCGGCGCGAACGGGGACGAGGGCGCGAGCGCGCCCTCGCCATGGGAAAGCGGTACGGAACGGATCCGCCGGACAGGACCCGGGTCTGTCCGGCCGGACGGATCTAGGCGCGTCCGCCCGCGCCCGGCACCGGGAAGGCGCCCGAGGCCCGCCGGGTGATCTCGCCGTAGATCTCCGGGTCGGTGGTACAGGCGCCGAGCTCCACGAACTTGCGGCTGCCGTGGTAATCGCTGGATCCGGTGGTCAGCAGGCCCAGTTCGGCGGCCAGTCCGCGCAGCCGGGCCCGGGTCGGCGCGTCGTGATCCATGTGGTCGACCTCGATGCCGTCGAGACCGGCGGCGGAGAGCCGGGCGATGGCGGACTCGGGCACGACCCGGCCCCGCTTGACGGCCTGCGGATGCGCGAACACGGTGACCCCGCCGGCGGCCTTGACCAGGCGGATCGCCTCGAAGGGGTCGAGCTCGTGCTTCTCGGCGTACGCGCGCCCGCCGTCCGCGAGCCACTCCGGGGTGAAGGCGTCGGAGACGGTCGCGACGACGCCGAGTTCGACGAGGGCGGTGGCGATGTGCGGGCGGCCGAGGGAGGCGTCACCCGCGATGCGCGCCACCTGTTCCCAGGTGATCGGGACGCCCAGTTCCTGGAGCTTGCGGACCATCGTCCGCGCGCGCGGGACGCGGTCGTCGCGTACCAGCTCCCGCTCGCGCAGCAGGTCCGGTTCGTCCGGGTCGAAGAGATACGCCAGCATGTGCAGGCTGATGCCGTCGAGCCGGCAGGAGAGCTCCGCGCCGGTGACGAGGGTGAGGTCCCGGTCGAGGTCCGGGAGCGCGGCGATGGCCTCCGCGTACCCGCGGGTGCTGTCGTGATCGGTCAGCGCGATGACGTCGAGCCCGCCGACGGCTGCGTTGCGCATCAGCTCGGCCGGGGTGTCCGTACCGTCCGAGGCCGTGGAGTGGGTGTGCAGGTCGATACGCACGACGCGTCACTCCGGAGGTTCGGGACGGACAGGGGGACGCTCAAGGATAACGGCAGACCGGGAAGGCCCAGGACGCGTCGCACAGGCCCCCCGCGGGCCGGGACGTACCGGCGGGGGCCCACAGGGGACCGGGGCGTCAGGAGAGCAGTCGGGGCGACAGGGCCCCGCAGGGCAGCAGCTCCATCTCCGCGCCCACGTCCCGCAGATCGGTCAGCACCACCTCGTCGTAGAGCAGCAGCCCCGACTGCTCGGGCCAGACGATGGCCCACAGCCACAGCCCGAGCGCCTCGCCCGCGAAGACCGCGCGGTCGTCCGGGGCATCGGCGACATGCCAGAGCGGGGTGGGCCTCCCGGCCGCGAGCAGCTTCGTCGGCGGTGGCTTGTCGACACAGATGGCGGGACCCGGGTCCGGGCCGTCGATCCCCGCGTAGCGCGCGCCGAGCCCCACGCCGAGCTCCTCGGCGACGAGCAGCAGCTCCCCCATACCGCCGAGCGGCCCCGGCCCTGAGCAGGCGACGGCGGTGGCGCGTCCGCCGCTGCGGTCGTCGCCCGCGTACGCGACGCCGGTGAAGAGCCAGCCGACGGGCAGCGGCCAGGGCATCCACACCGGCACCCGGGCGCGGTGCACCACGACGCCGAGGGCCTCGACGCTGGGCGGTATCACGGGCTGCAGCGGGTACACCGTGCCATGTACATCGCACTGCCAGGAGTCGGCGAAGAGGCCGGGCGCCCTGACTCGGCCACCGCACTTCGGGCAACTGGGTTCGCCCCTCATAGCGCCCCACGCTCCTCCCCGGCCGACGTCGCGTCAAGGACGATCACCCGTCCGGTCAGAGTCCGGGCATCAGGAAATAGATGTATCTTGCATTCATTAGCCTGTCTAACTTATTGTGTGCATATCGCATCGACCTAGCTGAGAGTGAGGACCCGCCTCATGCGCGGAGAGGATCCGTTCGACGAGGGAGCAGGCGGTCTGCTGCGTCAGCCGAAGGCCGTCTGGGCCACGGCCGGCGCGTCCGTCGTGGCCTTCATGGGGATCGGTCTGGTGGACCCGATCCTGCCGTCCATCGCCAAGGGGCTGGCCGCCACCCCGAGCCAGGTCTCGCTGCTCTTCACCTCGTACTTCCTGATCACCGCGGTCGCCATGCTCCTCACGGGCTGGGTCTCCAGCCGGATAGGCGGCCGGAAGACCCTGCTCGTCGGCCTGGCGCTCGTCGTGGTCTTCGCGGCCCTGTCGGGCACGTCGTCGTCGGTGGGCGAGCTGGTCGGCTTCCGGGCCGGCTGGGGGCTCGGCAACGCGCTCTTCGTCTCGACGGCGCTCGCCGTGATCGTCGGCGCGGCGGCCGGGGGCAGCGCGGCGGCGATCCTGCTGTACGAGTCGGCGCTCGGTCTCGGCATGGCCTGCGGACCGCTGCTCGGCGCGGTGCTCGGCGACGCCAGCTGGCGCTATCCGTTCTTCGGCACCGCGGCCCTGATGGCCATCGGGTTCGTCTGCGTCACCGCGTTCCTCAAGGAGCAGCCCAGGCCCGCGCACAGGACGTCGCTGCTCGACCCGGTCAAGGCCCTGGGGCACGGCGGGCTCGCGTCGGCCGCCGCCGCGGCGTTCTTCTACAACTACGCCTTCTTCACGGTCCTGGCCTTCACGCCGTTCGTGCTGAACATGACCCCGTACCGGTCGGGGGCGGTCTTCTGCGCCTGGGGGCTGCTGCTCGCGGTCTTCTCGGTGCTGGTGGCGCCCCGGCTGCAGCGGCGTTTCGGCTCGCTCAGGGTGCTGGGCGGCTCGCTCGTCCTGCTCGCCGCCGATCTGCTGGTGCTCGGGTACGGGAACCACACCGCGGCCGTCGCCGGCACGATCGTCTCCGGTGCCTTCATCGGCCTGAACAACACCGTCTTCACGGAACTGGCGCTGGGGGTCTCCGACGCGCCCCGGCCGGTGGCGAGCGCGGGCTACAACTTCGTCCGCTGGTTCGCCGCGGCGGCGGCGCCCTTCCTCGCACCGAAGATCGAGGAGTGGAGCGATGTCCACATCCCGTTCGTGATCGCCGCGCTCGCGGCCGTCGTGGGGGCGGCCATCGTCGGCGTACGGCGCGGCGCGCTGAGCCATGAGGCCGAGGAGGCGCGGCCCGCGCACGCCACGGAGGACGGCGTCGCCGTCTTCGCCGACTGAGCGTCACCAGGATCGGTCGGGATCGGTCCGCATCCTTCCGCATCGGTCCGGATCGGGTGCGGATCTGGTCCGGATCAGCCGGCTCAGTCCAGGGCTACGGAGACGCGCAGCGGGTCGCGCAGATCCGTGCCCCGCGCGAGCCAGCGCTCCTCCAGCTCCCGCGCGCCCCTGACCCGCTTCCACGCCGCCTCATTGGGCGTCATCGGCAGCAGCGGCAGAAACCGCACCGGCTCCAGCGGCGCGTCCAGCTCCAGATCCGCCACCAGCCCGCCGGACTCACCGACCAGTACGGAGCTGAAGGGCGCCCCCGGCCACAGCGGCTCACCGAGGTCGAGCGAACCGCCAGGCGCCACGATCACGCCCTCGACCTGCGGGGAAGCGGCCAGCACGGCCAGCGGGCGGAGCACCTGATCGGTATCGGCGAGCCCGGCGCGCAGCGACAGGACCAGCTCGGCCCGCGGCCCCTTCACCGGGTCGGCGAGCAACGCCGACGGATCCGCCATCGGCTGCGCCGACATTCCGAGCGTGACGTACCTCACCACATCGGAACCGCCCTGGGAGTCGAGGAAGCGCAGCACCTCGAAGCGGTCCGTCCCAAGGAACGTCACCGCGGCCCGCGCGTCCGGTTCGCCCAGCGCCGTACGGAGCCGGGCCTCGACCTGATCAAGAATTTCTCCCATCCGGCGAGCATAGGTGGCGTAAGAATTGGGCAAGGAACGGAGTTGGCCCCCAGTCTGCTGATAGTCTTGGCCGCTGGTCGGGACAGCACACGCGGAAGCGTTGGTCTCTTGTCCCGACGACACGTCATCCCCTACGGGGGACCGACCGGAGGAGGTGGGGCTGCGGTGGATCGAAGTCACCCGGCCAGTACCAGCCGCTCTTCCGCACGGACCTCTCGTCCGGTGATCTGACGCCCCGTCCCCCGGGCCCACGGCATCTCGCACGACGGAAGAGCACATCTCTCAGTACCCGAGCAGTACCTGAGTCCCTGAGTTCTCTGCCTGTCTGTAGCGAACGCCGTCACCGCGACCCCGCGGTGCCGCCCGCTTTGCGGACGTAGACATCACGTCCCCATTCCGGGCTGTGCCACGCCTCGCCGACGGCCTCTCCGTGAAGGAGCCCGCCATGTCGATGATCCGTGACCTGCGCGCAGCGGTCCGTCCGGCCCTGCGCAAGACCAAGCCCGCGTACAGCAAGTACGACACGTACGACGCCACCCGTGACCCCTCCGCGTCGAGCGCGGTGGTCGACTGCGCGGTCTACCGCGACGGCCACCGGGTCACCGAGAACCCCTGTGTCACCCCGCACGAGGCGATGCTGCGGGTGCGCGAGGGCGGCGGCTTCGCCTGGATCGGCCTGCACGAGCCGACCGAGGAGGAATTCGCCGGTATCGCGGCCGAGTTCGGGCTGCACCCGCTGGCGGTGGAGGACGCGGTGCACGCGCACCAGCGGCCCAAGCTGGAGCGGTACGACGACACCCTGTTCACCGTCTTCAAGACCATCCACTACGTCGAGCACGCCGAGCTGACCGCGACCAGCGAGGTGGTCGACACCGGCGAGGTCATGTGCTTCACCGGCCGGGACTTCGTGATCACGGTCCGGCACGGCGGCCAGGGCTCGCTGCGCGCGCTGCGCCACCGGCTGGAGAGCGACGCCGAGCTCCTCACCAAAGGGCCCTCGGCCGTACTGCACTCCATCGCCGACCATGTCGTCGACGGCTATGTCGCGGTGGCGGCGGCCGTCCAGGACGACATCGACGAGGTCGAGATCGATGTGTTCTCGGCACCGGCGAAGGGCAGCCCGCGCGGCTCGGACGCCGGCCGGATCTACCAGCTCAAGCGTGAGGTGCTGGAGTTCAAGCGGGCCGTGTCCCCGCTGCTGCGGCCGATGGAGCTGCTGAGCGAGCGGCCGATGCGGCTGGTCGACCCGGACATCCAGAAGTACTTCCGCGATGTCGCCGACCATCTGGCCCGGGTGCACGAGCAGGTCATCGGCTTCGACGAGCTGCTGAACTCGATCCTCCAGGCGAATCTGGCGCAGGCGACGGTCGCGCAGAACGAGGACATGCGCAAGATCACGTCCTGGGCGGCGATCATCGCCGTACCGACGGCCGTGTGCGGTGTCTACGGCATGAACTTCGATCACATGCCGGAGCTGGGGTGGAAGTACGGCTATCCCATGGTGCTCGTCGCGATCGCCACCATCTGTGTGACGATCCACCGCACCCTCAAGCGGAACGGCTGGCTCTAGAGACCGTCGGGAGAGACCGTCCGGCCGCCCTCCCGGCGGCTGGATAGGCTGCGGTCATGACAGAACCAGACCTCGGGCACGTCCCCGGGCCCGACCTCGGCCAGGTCCTCGTCGAAGAGGCCACCAAGAAGTCGGGCCTCATCTGGGTCCGCGGCTCGGGCCCCGACCGCGCGCTGTGGCACGTATGGCACGAGGGCGCGGCGCTGCTGGTCGGGGACGGCCCCGGGGAGCAGCCGCTGCCGGGGCTCGTGGACGGCTCCGCCGCCGAGGTGACCGTACGGAGCAAGGACAAGGGCGGTCGGCTCGTCGCCTGGACGGCGGCCGTCGTGGAGCTGGCGCCGCACACGGAGGGCTGGGAGACGGCCGTCGCCGAGCTCAAGGGCAAGCGGCTGAACGCGCCCGACGCCGAGGTGATGACGGAGCGTTGGGCGCGCGAGTGCCGGGTGCTGCGGCTGACGCCGCGGGCCGCGATCACCGACCTGCCCGACTCCTCGCTCGCGGCGGCGCCGCTGCCGACCCCGGCGACGACCCGTCAGCCCCGGCCCGCCCCGCTCGGCCGGCTGCTGTTCAAGCGCGACAAGGGCAGGGACGCGGCCAGGGGCGAGCGGGGTTAGTCGTTGGTGGCCGGGAGCCGGCTGCCGTAGTCGAGGGTCTCGCCCTTGGCCGGCGCCGTCAGCTCGAAGTCGCGGCCCCAGTCGGCGAGCGAGAGCGTCCCCGCGCCGCCCGCACGCACCAGTTGCAGCGGGTACGGCGTGCCCTCCAGCGAGACGTCCAGCGTCCCGCCGTCGCCCTCACTGCCATTGATCTTGATGGTCTTCACACCGCCGATGCGGTCGCGGGCGCCCTTGTTCAGCTTGCCGTGCAGCGTCAGTATCCCGGCGAGCAGCACCTTCATATCGGTGAAGCCGCTCAGCTGCTTGTACGAGGGGTCGTCCTCCGGGACCTTCACATACTTGTCCTGGAGCTTGTCGGCGGCCTCGGCGTCCGAACCGCTCGGCTTGGTGGTCTCCTTGCCGTCCTCGCCGCTCGCGTGGCTCCAGAAACCGGCGTCGGCCTTCAGGAAGAGCGTGTCCTCGATGCGCAGCAACTGGAAGGTGCTGTTCTTCGAGGTGACGGTGCCGGTCCCGCCGTTCGCCTTGAGCCGCATATTGAGCTTGTAGGTCTCCCCCTGGGTGACCAGCGTGCCGGAGAGCCTGACCGCGGCGGCGGCGTTCGCCGACGTCCGCGCCTTTCTCTCGATCTCGGTGGCGGAGAGCTTGCCGACCCCGTTCGTGCCCTCGTCCGGGTCCTCACCGCATGCCGTGAGAACCGCGGCCAGCCCCACGCAGAACGCGACGGGGAGAGCGACCCTGCGGGCACGGCCGAACGACAGGAGAACGGTCACAGACGCACTGCCTCTCAAACGCAGCTGGGGGGTGGCAGACCGCAGCGTACCCGGGCCGGAGGCACGCCTCGACAGGGAGCCGCACAGTCGTCGGGGGAAGGCCGTACGGACGGATCCGTCAGGGCATACCGCAGCGGTACGGGCTAGCCTGAACCCGTTATCCCGCCGGATAGAAGGACAACCGAGGGCGAAGGAGGCGCTGGGAAATGGCGGCAGGCGCCCCCCGGATCTTTGTCTCGCATATCGCCGGTGTGGCCGTCTTCGATCCGGCCGGCGACCAGGTGGGCCGGGTCCGCGATCTCGTCGCGATGCTGCGGGTCGGCGGCCGTCCGCCCCGGCTGCTCGGGCTGGTCGTCGAGGTGCTCAGCCGGCGCCGGATCTTTCTGCCCATGACCCGGGTGACCGGTGTCGAGTCGGGCCAGGTGATCAGCACGGGCGTACTCAACATGCGCCGCTTCGAGCAGCGGCCCACCGAGCGCCTCGTCCTCGGCGAGCTGCTCGACCGCAGGGTGCGGCTCGTGGAGAACGGCGAGGAGGTGACGGTCCTCGATGTCGCCATCCGTCAGCTGCCGGCCCGCCGGGACTGGGAGATCGACAAGGTCTTCGTACGGCGTGGCAGGAAGGGCGGCGCCCTGCGGCGGCGGGGGGAGACCCTGACCGTCGACTGGTCCGCGGTCACGGGCTTCTCGCTGGAGGAGGAGGGGCAGGGCGCGGAGAACCTTGTCGCCACCTTCGAACGGCTGCGCCCGGTCGAAGTCGCCAATGTGCTGCATCATCTGACGCCGAAGCGGCGGGGCGAGGTGGCCGTCGCCCTCGATGACGACCGGCTCGCCGATGTCATGGAGGAGCTGCCCGAGGACGACCAGGTGGAGATCCTCGGCAAGCTCAAGGAGGAGCGCGCGGCCGATGTCCTGGAGGCGATGGACCCGGACGACGCGGCCGACCTGCTCTCCGAGCTGCCCGAGAGCGACAAGGAACGGCTGCTCACGCTGATGCGGCCGGACGACGCGGCCGATGTGCGGCGGCTGATGTCGTACGAGGAGCGCACGGCGGGCGGTCTGATGACGACCGACCCGATCGTGCTGCGGCCCGACGCGACGGTGGCGGACGCGCTGGCGCGGGTACGGCTCCCGGACCTCTCCCCCGCGCTGGCGGCGCAGGTCTATGTCTGCCGGCCGCCGGACGAGACGCCGACGGGCAAGTATCTGGGCACGGTGCACTTCCAGCGGCTGCTGCGGGATCCGCCGTACACACTGGTCAGCTCGATCGTCGACAGCGATCTGCCGCCGCTCGCGCCCGACACCACGCTGCCCGCGATCACCAGCCATCTCGCCGCCTACAACATGGTCTCGGCGCCCGTGGTGGACGAGGGCGGCTCGCTGCTCGGCGCCGTGACCGTCGATGACGTACTCGACCATCTGCTGCCCGACGACTGGCGGGAGACCGGTTACCACGGGCTGGACGGGGCGGCCCGTGGTGAGTGAGCGGCCCGACAGGGAGGCCGGCCGGGAGCGCGCACGGACCGGCTCCGGGGCCGGGTCGACCGCGTTGCTGCGCGGTGGCCGGATCAGGCTCGACCAGCCGGCCCCACCGCGGCGCAGACTGCTGCCCGAGTACGACCCCGAGGCTTTCGGGGTGCTTTCGGAGCGTATCGCCCGCTTCCTGGGAACGGGGCGCTTCATCGTCTGGATGACGCTGATCATCATCGTCTGGCTCGTCTGGAACGTCACGGCCCCGCGCGAACTGCGCTTCGACCCGTACCCGTTCATCTTCCTGACGCTGATGCTCTCCCTCCAGGCCTCGTACGCCGCGCCGCTGATCCTGCTGGCACAGAACCGCCAGGACGACCGGGACCGGGTCACACAGGAGCAGGAGCGCAAGCAGAACGAGCGCTCGATCGCCGACACCGAGTATCTGACACGCGAGATCGCGGCGCTGCGGATCGGCCTCGGCGAGGTCGCCACGCGCGACTGGATCCGGTCGGAGCTTCAGGATCTGGTGCGGGACATGGCGGAGCGGCACTCGCCGCCCCAGGTGGAACCCGGACGCGAGGAAACCGACCGCTGACGGGTTTTCCTGAGCCGGTGCGGATCGCCGTACCATCTCGGTATGGCTACCGACACGTACGGAACCGCCGTCCCCGCGGAAGAAGCGGTGCGCGAAGCGCTGGCGACGGTGAACGACCCCGAGATCCATCGGCCGATCACCGACCTCGGCATGGTCAAATCGGTTGATATCGGTGCGGACGGTGCGGTGGCCGTCACGGTCTATCTGACGGTTTCCGGCTGCCCGATGCGCGACACGATCACCCGGAACGTGACCGACGCGGTCGCCCGGGTCGCGGGTGTCACACGCGTGGACGTCACGCTGGACGTGATGGGCGACGAACAGCGCCGCGAGCTGGCGGCCTCCCTGCGCGGCGGCACCGCCGAGCGCGAGGTGCCGTTCGCCCAGCCGGGCTCCCTGACCCGGGTGTACGCGGTGGCGTCGGGCAAGGGCGGTGTCGGCAAGTCCTCGGTGACGGTCAACCTGGCCGCCGCGATGGCGGCCGACGGGCTGAAGGTCGGGGTGGTCGACGCGGACATCTACGGGCACAGCGTGCCGCGGATGCTCGGCGCGGACGGCAAGCCCACCCAGGTCGAGAACATGATCATGCCGCCGTCGGCGAACGGTGTGAAGGTGATCTCCATCGGGATGTTCACCCCGGGCAACACGCCGGTCGTCTGGCGCGGCCCGATGCTGCACCGCGCGCTCCAGCAGTTCCTCGCGGACGTCTACTGGGGCGATCTGGATGTACTGCTGCTCGACCTGCCGCCGGGGACAGGCGATATCGCGATCTCCGTGGCGCAGCTCGTGCCGAACGCCGAGATCCTGGTGGTCACCACCCCGCAGCAGGCCGCGGCCGAGGTCGCGGAGCGGGCCGGTTCCATCGCCGTACAGACCCATCAGAAGATCGTCGGTGTGGTCGAGAACATGTCGGGTCTGCCGTGCCCGCACTGCGACGAGATGATCGACGTCTTCGGCACCGGCGGCGGCAAGCTGGTCGCCGAGGGGCTGACGAGGACGACCGGCGCCGAGGTGCCGGTGCTCGGCGCGATCCCGATCGACGTACGGCTGCGGGAGGGCGGCGACGAGGGCAAGCCCATCGTGCTCTCCGACCCCGACTCACCGGCGGCCACCGCGCTGCGCGGGATCGCCGGCAAGCTCGGCGGGCGGCAGCGCGGTCTGTCGGGCATGTCGCTGGGGATCACCCCGCGCAACAAGTTCTGAGCCGGGCGGGCCCGGACGGCGCAACAGGTAAGGGGCGACCGCCCATTGCGGTCGCCCCTTACCTGTTGTCCCAGGAGGTCCTGTGGTCCTGAAAGGCCCTGCTGTCCTAGGAGGCGTACGTCCTGATGTCCTCGATCACCGAGAAGCCGAGGCCGTAGGGGCTCATCCCACGCCCGTACGCCCCGAGATGCACCCCGCGGCGCGTCGAGCCCGCCAGCACCCAGCCGAACTCCGACTCGCGGTAATGGAAGGGCGTCGGCTCCCCGTCGACCGGCAGCGAGAGTGTCGTCCACTCCGGCCCGTCCAGATCGTCGGCCAGCTCGAACGCCGCCTCTGTCTGCTGGTCCAGCCAGTTGTCACGCAGCGCGTGGTCCAGCTGCGGGGGCCAGGTGAAGGCCAGCAGCGCCGAACCGGCCAGCCAGGCCGCGGAGGAGGCCGTGGTGGCGTCCAGGTGGCCCGTACCGTCACCGGTGCGCCGTTCGGGGCTTGTGGCCACCGTCACGACCACCGCGAAGCGTTCCCTGTGGGCGGCCGAAGCCTCCGGTCTTATCGACGGCTCTTCACCATGGCCCGTGGCGCCGTGCCGTACCGTTCCGTCGGCCGTCGCGCCGACCTGCATGAGCCAGCGCGGCCCGTTGAAGGCACCGTCCAGTCCGTACCAGGGGAAAGGCGCCCGCAGATAGCCTTCGACCGTACGCGGGGCGGCTGCCACTCCTCCGGCCTTGGCTGAGCCGGCCGCGTCCCGCGTGCCTGCCCGACTCGTCGTCTCCATCTGCCGGCGCCTCCTCGATCGTGAGCGTCCGGAGCGGCCCGCCGCCGACGGGCGCCTCACTGCCGGACAGATGGAGGATAGCCACCAGGTCCCGATTCATCGGGTTAGTCGTACTCAGGTGGCGTCTGCGTCGAAGGGCGGGCGAACGGGCTGAGCGGGCTTCTCCGGCTTCTTGAGCAGGTCGGGGATGGTGGAGGAGCCGTTCGCGGACGACCCGATCGCAGCGGAGCCATTCGTGGAGACCGGCGCCGCGGGGACGTCCGCGTCGGACGCGCTCTCATGACCGTTCACCGCGTCCGCGACCTCGTTCATCTCCTTGCGGAGGTCGAAGCTGCTGCGGATCTCGTTCAGCCCCAGATCGTCGTTGTCCATCAACTGCTTACGGACGAACGTCTTGGGGTTGAGGTCCTCGAATTCGAAGTCCTTGAACTCCGGGCCCAGCTCGGAGCGGATGTCTTCCTTGGCACTCTCGGAGAACGCGCGGACCTTTCTTATGAAGCCGGAGACGTCCTGAATGACCTTGGGCAGCTTCTCGGGACCGAAGACGATCACGGCGAGGACCGCGATCGCGATCACCTCAAGGGCGCCAATGTCATTGAACACGTGCTGCTCCTCGGGTGGATCGAAGGTTGGGCGAGGTCCGGGCCGCTCCACGGTACCTGCCGGAACTGTCCGGGCGGTACCTTCTGGTGGCCGTCAGGTGCCGTCCGCGGAGCCGAGAGTCAACTTCATGGTCCGCTCTTTACCTCCGCGGGTCAGGGTCAGCTCCAGTTGGTCGCCGGGGCGGTGGGCGCGGATCTTGATGATCAGCTCCTCGCCGCTGTGCACCCGCCGGCCGTTCACTTCCGTGATGATGTCCCCCGGCTTGATTCCGGCCTTGGCTCCGGGGCCGCCCGCGGTCACCGCGGGACCGCCGTCGGCGCCCTCGTCACCGACCCGGGCGCCGTCGCCCGCGTACTCCATGTCGAGACTGACGCCGATCACGGGGTGTGTGGCCTTCCCGGTGTTGATCAGCTCCTCGGCGACGCGCTTGCCCTGGTTGATCGGTATCGCGAAGCCGAGGCCTATGGAGCCCGACTGGCCGCCGGTGAGGCCGGTGCCGCTGTCCGCGGCGCGGATCGCGCTGTTGATGCCGATGACCCGGGCCCGGGTGTCCACCAGCGGACCGCCGGAGTTGCCGGGGTTGATCGGGGCGTCCGTCTGGAGCGCGTCCACATAGCTGATGTCGCTGCCGTCGCCCTTCTCACCGCCCGCGGTGATGGGGCGCTGCTTGGCGCTGATGATCCCGGAGGTCACGGTGTTGGACAGATCGAAGGGGGCGCCGATGGCCACGACGGGATCGCCGACCTGGACGCTGTCGGAGTTGCCCAGCGGGAGCGGCTTGAGCCCGGAGACACCGGTGACCTTGACGACGGCGAGGTCGTAGCCGCTGTCCTTGCCGACGAGCTTCGCCCTGGCGGTCTGGCCGCCGCTGAACGTGACCGATATCTCGCCGGAGGAGGCGGCCGGCTCGACGACATGGTTGTTCGTCAGGATGTGGCCCTGCCGGTCGAGGACGAAGCCCGTGCCGGTGCCCTGCTCGCCGCTGCCGCTGACATGCAGGGTGACGACGCTGGGCAGCGCGCTGGCGGCGATACCCGCGACGCTGTCGGGCGCGCGGCCACCGGCTTCCGCGTCGGACTGCGGGAGTTCGACGTTGATGAAGCCGCCGTTGCGTTCGATGTACGCGCCGACCGCGCCGCCGAGAACACAGGCGGCGAGGGCCAGCGCCCCGGCGGCGGCGAGCCCGGCCCGTCGGCCGCGCCGCTTGCGCGGCTCGCCGTACTGGGTCAGGGGCTGCTGCCCGGGCGCGTTCCAGGGGTCGTACCGGAGCCACTGCGACGTCTCGGGCACGCCGGGCGCCTGGGCGTGGGCCTGGGCCTGGGCCTGCGACAGCGGGGGCAGAGGCTGAGGCGGCGACGGGGGCAGGTGCTGATGTCCCGGCTGGTGATGCGGCGGCTGGGGCGACTGGTGCGGCTGCGCGTACGGCTGCCGCGGGATGTGGACCCCCGGCGGCGGCTGGTGCGCGGGCGGCGGCATCGGCGTGCCGTGGGCCGGGGTGGGGCGCTGTACGGGCGGAGCGAGCGCCCAGGGGCCGGGGCCACCGTAGGGCGGTGTGCTGTAGGCGTCGGGCTCGTGCAGCGGCTGCGGACGCCCCTGAGGCACCGGAGCGGCATCGACGGGCGCCGGAGCCGCGTCCACGGGCACGGGAGCCGCGTCGACGGGCGCCGGAACCGCATCAGCGGGCACGGGAGTCGGGTCGGCGGGCACGGGAGCCGGGGCGGTCACCTCTGACGGCTCGTCAGCGACGGGGGGCAGTTGCGCCGTCACCTCGTCACTCCGGGCCGGCGGCACCCCGGGCCCCTGCGGTATCGCGCCCTCCGTTGAGGGACGGCTCCACCACTTCGCCTTGGGTCCGGTCGGCTTCCCGTCGTCCATGCTCTCCCCGCAACTGCCGTTCCACGCCCTGACGGGCACCCCTGCCAAGGATTCAATCAGGTTTACGGAATTTCTCGCAGGGGGCCGCTCAGCGCCGGGCGGAAAGCGGTGCGCCGGGCAGTGTCGGCGCGGCCATCTGGGTCGGGTTGGGCGTGGCCGTGGGGCTGATCCCGGACGCCTCGTCGACATGCAGGGCCGAGCCCGTGGGCTGGATCAGCAGCGCCGGTGTCGGACCGACCAGGGCGCCCGGCGAGAACGGACGCTCGGAGAGCGTCTGCGTCTGGAACACACCGGGAGGGGCCGCGGGGGTCGGACGTTCGACGGACCGCGACAGCGCCCCGCCGCCGCTCTGCCGCCGGGAGGACTCACCGCCGACGGTGGCGGGGCCCGCGGTGCCGGGGGCCCGCATGGGTGTCACATTGTTGCCCGCGCCCCGGGGCAGGGCATCAGCGGCCGTACCGAGCGGCATCGTCCCGCCGAGGGCCATCGCGGCGAACGACACCGCGCTGGCGGCGGCGAAGGCGAACCGCTTGCCGCGCCATGGCGACCGCTCGGCCTCCTGGCGTCCGACGTCATGGATCCGGAAGCCGGAGCCGCTGGGCAGTACGGCGGCATGGGCGCCCGCCGGGACATAACCGAAGCCATCGGCGCGGACGCCGAAAACGCCCTCACCAAAGCGCCCCCCGTCGAAGAGCCCCTTTCCGTCGTCGTCATCACCGCCCCCGGAGCCGGGAAGGCCGCCCGGCAGTCCCTGGAGTCTGGCGAGCAGCCCGGCGGAGGGCGGCGGCGGAGCGGACTGGGCGAACACACTCTTCAGCCGGCGCTGGGCGTCGGCCTCCGCCTTGCACTTGGCGCAGGTGGCGAGATGGGCCAGCACGCGTTCACGCGCGTCATGATCCAGCTCTCCGTCCACCAAGGCGGCGAGTCTGTCCCCCAAGTGCTGCTCGGCGGGGGTGGGGCTGGTGCCACTCACGCCGCTCCGCCCTCCCCGGCCACACTCACGAAGGCGCGCTGCTCGGCCCTGGCCTCGGGGGAACGGTGCTGGAGAGCCTTGCGCAGATGCGAACGGCCCCGGTGGATCCGGCTGCGTACGGTGCCGAGCTTGACACCGAGCGTGGCCGCGATCTCCTCGTACGAAAGCCCCTCGATGTCGCAGAGCACCACGGCGGCACGGAACTCGGGGGCGAGGGTGTCCAGCGCCTGCTGGACGTCCGCGTCGAAGTGCGTGTCGTGGAAGACCTGCTGCGGCGACGGCTCACGGCTGGGCAGCCGCTCCGCCGCGTCGTCACCGAGCGCGTCGAACCGGATCCGCTGCTTGCGCCGGACCATGTCGAGGAAGAGGTTGGTGGTGATGCGGTGCAGCCAGCCCTCGAATGTGCCGGGGGTGTAGGTCGACAGCGAGCGGAAGACCCGGACGAAGACCTCCTGGGTCAGGTCCTCGGCGTCGTGCTGGTTGCCCGTGAGGCGGTAGGCGAGGCGGTAGACACGTCCGCTGTGCGTGCTGACGATCTCCTCCCAGCTGGGAGGCGTCCACGCCTGCGATTCCGCATCCGATGCGAAGGTCGCGGTAACTGCGGAGTCGGTGGAGCGAGAACGGTCAGCGAAGTTGGTCACGGATTTCGGCTTGCCGGCCGACCTGAGAAAGCGCGTCAGCACTCCTCCCCGATCCACAGGCTCAGCCGCACCTCCCCTATCGGCTCTGGTGGTGTCCAGTGGAGCCCCTACCATAGCCACTCCGCCCGTTAGCTCCGGATAAGAATCTTTACGTGAATTTAGGCCCGGTCGCAGGTCTTGATCCAGGTGTTCCCCGCTTCTTCTTAACGCCCGGTCCCATCTGCGGGTTCCCGGGCGCAGCGGATACAGTCACCGTTGCGCCGCCAACGGGGACAAGGAGAGGGTCATTACCGCCAACCGGCAGACGAGCTGGGCGTTCGCCGACGCCTTTGTCGCCGAGGACGAGGCACTGCTCTGGGCCCGGGACCGGGCCCGGGAGACAGGGCTCTGCTCGGTGTCACCAGGCACCGGCGCCGCGCTGCGTCTGCTCGCCGCCACCCTGGACGCGAAGGCGGTCGCCGAGATCGGCACCGGTACCGGCGTCTCGGGTACGTATCTGCTCCAGGGCATGCGGCCGGACGGCGTCCTGACCACGGTCGACACGGAGCCCGAGCGCCAGCAGTTCGCCCGGCAGGCCTTCCGGGCCGCGGGCTTCGCGGGGAACCGCGCGCGGTTCATCCCCGGCGGCGCCCTGGATGTGCTGCCCCGGCTCGCGGACGGCGGTTATGACCTTGTCTTCTGTGACGGTGACCGGCTGGAGTGCCTCGACTATCTCGCTGAATCGTTGCGGCTGCTGCGCCCCGGCGGCCTGGTCTGCTTCGAGGGCGTCTTCGCGGGCGGCAGGACGGTGGACTCGGCGGCCCAGCCCGCGGAGGTGCTGAGGCTGCGGGAGCTGCTGCGGACCGTACGGGAGAGCCCGGAGCTCCAGTCGACGCTGCTGCCGGTGGGCGACGGCCTGCTCTGCGCGATGCGGCGCGGCTGAGCCGGCCCGGAAGTACGCCGGCTCCCCGGGATACGCCGGCTCCCCGGGCGGAAGACCACAACAGCAGAACGCCCCGCTGAGCGGGCCACCGTGGAGAACAAGCCGGAACAGGCCACCGGAACTCGGACCGGACAGCAGTCTGCCCCGGCACGGACAGGTCCGTGCCGGGGCAGACTGCTGTCTGTCCAGAGGTGACCGAACACCCCGGAGACTGTGAGCGCTCCGCTCAGCCGACGACCTTCTTCAGAGCATCGCCGAGCGCATCCGCCTCGTCCGGAGTCAGCTCGACGACAAGCCGACCGCCGCCTTCGAGCGGAACGCGCATGACGATGCCCCGCCCCTCCTTGGTCACCTCGAGCGGGCCGTCGCCCGTTCGCGGCTTCATGGCCGCCATGCTCGTTCCCCTTCCTGAAACCAGCTCATCGCAGCCGGCGGCCCCATGACAGGCGCTGTGTCACCGGCATCGAACACATTGCTTCCAGCCCATTATCCCGCATGGCGGGACCCGATGACCAACATCGGACGGCATCGCTTGCGCAACGCGCTCTCGCAAAACCCCTCAATTCGGCGATCCGCCTGCGATACTTCGCCGCCATGCGCTCCACCGGGGCCCGACTTTCTTAGACGCAGGTCACATGCCCGGCGCCGGCGATCTCCGCCATGCTGGGGCCGGACAGGACTGCCCGAGCCGCGAAGGGGACCGATCATGGCCGACACCGTGCTGTACGAGGTGCGCGACGGACTCGCGACGATCACGATCAACCGGCCCGAGGCCATGAACGCGATGAACATCGCCGCCAAGGTCGCGCTCCGGGAAGCGCTGCTGGCCTCCGCCGCGGACCCGAACGTACGGAGTGTGCTGCTGACCGCCGCGGGCGACCGGGCGTTCTGCGTCGGACAGGACCTGAAGGAGCACACGGCGCTGCTGGAGGCGGACCGGGCCGCGGGCACCGGCGACACGATGAGCACCGTCCGTGAGCACTACAACCCGATCCTGCGGGCGATCACGGACATGCCGAAGCCGGTGGTGGCGGGTGTCAACGGGGTCGCGGCGGGCGCGGGCCTCGGGTTCGTCCTCGCGGCGGACTACCGGGTCGTGGCGGACACGGCCGCGTTCAATACGTCCTTCGCGGGGGTCGCGCTGACCGCGGACTCCGGGGTCTCGTGGACGCTGCCGCGGCTGGTGGGCCGGAGCCGGGCGACGGATCTGCTGCTCTTCCCGCGCTCCGTACCGGCCCGTGAGGCGCACGAATGGGGTCTGGTGCACCGGCTGGTGCCCGCCGCCGAGCTGGCGGCCGAGTCCGCCGCCGTGGCCCGCGCCCTGGCCTCGGGGCCGACGCTCGCATACGCGGCGATCAAGGAGTCCCTGGCGTACGGAGCGGCCCACTCGCTGGCCGAGACACTGGAGAAGGAGGACGAACTCCAGTCCCGGGCGGGCGCCTCGGAGGACCACACCATCGCCGTGCGCGCGTTCCTGGCGAAGGAGAAGCCGCGGTACGTCGGCCGTTAGCGACCGCCGGGCGCTCGTCAGCCCCGCGTGGCACCCGCGCGCGGGGCGCTGTCCCGTACGAAGCAGTCCTCCAGATGATCGTTCACCAGCCCGCACGCCTGCATCAGGGCATACGCGGTCGTGGGGCCGACAAAGCGGATGCCTGCCTTCTTGAGGGCCTTGGCGAGCGCCGTGGACTCGTCGGTGACCGCCGGCACGTCGGCGCTCGTACGGGGGGCCGGGCGCTGCGCCGCGTCCGGTGCGTACGACCAGATCAGCGTGTCCAGCTCGCCCGCGGACCACTCGGCGAGGACGCGCGCGTTGGCCAGCGTGGCGTCGATCTTGGCGCGGTTGCGGATGATGCCCGGGTCCACGAGCAGCCGTTCCCTGTCCGCGTCGGTGAACTCCGCCACCGACGCGATCTTGAACGAGTTGAAGGCACTGCGGAAGCCCTCGCGCCGGCGGAGGATCGTGATCCAGGACAGCCCGGACTGGAACGCCTCCAGACAGAGCCGCTCGAACAGGGCGTCGTCGCCATGGACCGGACGGCCCCACTCGGAATCGTGGTACGCGACGTAGTCCTCCGTCGACAGGCCCCAGGGGCAGCGCGGCTTCCCGTCGGGACCCGTCACCGCGTCGCCGGTCATCGGCCGGTCTCCTCTCCGGGCTTGTCGAAGAGGTCTCCGGGCTTCTTGAAGAGGTCGGGCGAGGACACCGCGGTGGCCTGGACCCCAGCGAGCGCCGACTCCAGCTCCGCGATCCGCGCGTCCCGCTCCGCCAGCTCCGCGCCGAGCCGGCCGAGCACCTCGTCCACCTCCGCCATGCGGTAGCCGCGCGCCCCGACCGGCAGACGCAGCGCCTCGACATCGGCGCGGCCGACCGGGCGGGTCAGCGGCAGGGGGTCCACCAGCCGTTCCGGAGCCGCCTCCGGCAGGAGTGGGCGGTCGCCGCCACCGACGACCGCGAGCGTGACCGCGGCGACGACCACGACCATCGCGATGAGCAAGAACAAGAACACGAGCTTCTCCCCGGGCAGGAAAACGTCCGGTGCCGATCGTGCCATGCCCCACTGACAGCCGGGGCCGTCCGCGCTCCGGGACGGCGGGAGGCTCTAAGGTCGCAGGCGGACGACGACGAGGAGGAACCAGGGGATGAGCGGCGGGACTCTGCGGCTTGGACGTCGGGAATTCGATGCGTGCGAGCCGGTGATCATGGCGATCGTCAATCGCACCCCCGACTCCTTCTACGACCGGGGCGCGACCTTCCGCGATCAGCCCGCCCTGGACCGGGTGGAGCGCGCGGTGTCCGAGGGGGCCGCCATCATCGACATCGGTGGAGTGAAAGCGGGTCCGGGCGAGGAGGTCACGGCCGAGGAGGAGGCCCGCCGTACGGTCGGCTTCGTCGCCGAGGTGCGCCGCCGCCATCCCGATGTGGTGATCAGCGTCGACACCTGGCGGCACGACGTCGGCGAGGCGGTCTGCGAGGCGGGCGCGGATCTGCTCAACGACGCGTGGGGCGGGGTGGACCCCCGGCTGGCCGAGGTCGCGGCGCGGTACGACGTGGGGCTGGTCTGTACGCACGCGGGCGGGGCGGAGCCCAGGACCCGGCCGCACCGGATCGCGTACGACGATGTGATGGCGGACATCCTGCGGGTCACGCTCGGGCTCGCCGAGCGCGCCCTGGAGCTGGGCGTCCGCCGGGACCGGATCATGATCGATCCCGGCCATGACTTCGGCAAGAACACCCGGCACTCCCTCGAAGCGACCCGCAGGCTGGGCGAGATGACGGAGACGGGCTGGCCGGTGCTGGTCTCGCTCTCCAACAAGGACTTCGTGGGCGAGACGCTCGACAAGCCCGTCAAGGAGCGGCTGACGGGCACTCTGGCGACGACCGCCGTATCGGCCTGGCTCGGGGCCCGGGTCTACCGCGTCCATGAGGTCGCGGAGACGAAGCAGGTCCTGGACATGGTGGCGGCCATCGCGGGCCACCACCCCCCGGCGGTCGCGCGCCGAGGCCTGGCCTGAGCCCGCCCGTCCGGGCGATGACCTGAGGTTGCCGCGTAGCCCTTCGGACGGGCTGTACGCCGCGGCGTACGGCCGCGGCCAGGACCGCCGCACGCCGGAAAGACGGTCGGTGCTCTCCGGTCGTGGCTGTCGGCGGTCCCCGGGGTCAGTTGCGCGTCTCCTTCGTGACGAGCGCGACCGCCTCGTCCACGTCGTCCGTGACATGGAAGAGCAGCAGATCCTTCTCGGACGCCTTGCCCTGTGCCACGACGGTGTCCCGCAGCCAGTCGATGAGACCGTTCCAGTACGCCGTGCCGAACAGGACGATCGGGAAGCGGGTGACCTTGCGCGTCTGAACCAGGGTGAGCGCCTCGAACAGCTCGTCCAGCGTGCCGAGGCCGCCCGGGAGGACCACGAAGCCCTGCGCGTACTTGACGAACATGGTCTTGCGGACGAAGAAGTAGCGGAAGTTCACGCCGATGTCGACATGGGGGTTGAGCCCCTGCTCGAAGGGCAGCTCGATGCCGAGTCCGACGGAGACGCCCTGCGCCTCGCGCGCCCCTCGGTTCGCCGCCTCCATGGCGCCGGGCCCGCCGCCGGTGATCACCGCGAATCCGGCGTCGACCAGCGCGCTGCCGATCCGGACGCCCGCCTCGTACTCGGCGGAGCCCGCCGGGGTGCGCGCGGAGCCGAAGACGCTGATGGCACTGGGCAGTTCGGCGAGCGCGCCGAAGCCCTCCACGAACTCCGACTGGATACGCATCACGCGCCAGGGATCGGTGTGCACCCACTCCGAGTCACCCTCGGTGTCCAGCAGCCGCTGATCGGTCGTGCCGGGCTGCACCTGTCCCCGGCGGCGGATCACCGGCCCGAGCCGCTGTTCCTCCGGCTTCTCCGCTCCGTCCGGCATGCCCATGAGCTGCTCCCTCCGCTGCTGTGCGTTGTTCTGGGCAAGGGTAGGTCCACGCACGTGACAAACGACGAAATTCCGGCAGTCGATCAGGCCCTCACTCAGTGAGCGCTCCGCCCGGTCCGGCGGTGCGTCAGCCGGTGAGCCAGTCGCGGAGACGGTTCTCGCAGTGGGTGATCCGCTCGACGGCCACCCGCTCGTCCCGCTTGTGGGCGAGCAGCGGGTTCCCGGGGCCGTAGTTGACCGCGGGCACCCCGAGCGCACCGAAACGTGACACATCCGTCCAGCCGAACTTGGGCCGTGCCGTACCGCCGACGGCGGCCATGAAGGCCGCCGCGCCGGGGTGCGAGAGACCCGGCAGGGCGGCCCCGGAGTGGTCGTCCACTGTGAACTCCGTCACCCCGCAGTCCGCGAAGACCTCGTGGACATGCGCGAGTGCCTCCTCCTCGCCGCGGTCCGGCGCGTAGCGGTAGTTCACGACGACCGTGCAGGCGTCCGGGATGACGTTGTCGGCGACGCCGCCCTCGATCCGTACGGCGTTGAGGCCCTCGCGGTACTCCAGGCCGTCGATGACCGGCCTGCGCGGCTCGTACGCGGCGAGCCGGGCCAGGATCGGCGCGGCGGCGTGAATGGCGTTGGACCCCATCCAGCTGCGCGCGGAGTGTGCCCGCTCGCCCGTCATCTGGAGGAAGACCCGGAGTGTGCCCTGACAGCCGCCCTCCACCTCTCCGTCGGAGGGCTCCAGCAGGACCGCGAAGTCGCCCTCCAGCCAGTCCGGATGGGCCTCGGCTACATGTCCGAGACCGTTGAGATGTGCGGCGACCTCCTCGTTGTCGTAGAAGATGAAGGTGAGGTCGCGGTTGGGCTCGGGGACGGTCGCCGCGATCCGCAGCTGTACGGCGACGCCCGCCTTCATGTCGCTCGTACCGCATCCCCACAGCACCCCGTCGTCGTCCAGCCGGGACGGCACGTTGTCCGCGATCGGGACGGTGTCGATGTGCCCGGCGAGGACGATCCGCTCGCCGCGCCCCAGCCGGGTCCGGGCCACCACGTTGTTGCCGTAGCGGTCGACGGTGAGATGCGGCAGCGCCCGCAGCGCCTGCTCGATCGCGTCGGCGAGTGGCTTCTCCTCGCCGCTGACCGACGGGAAGTCGACCAGGCGTGCGGTGAGCGCCGGGGCGTCAAGAGTGAGGTCGAGCACGGTCTCAGACATGGTGGTGACCCTAGACGAGCAAGGGCGACATCGCGTCGTCCGCCCGGGAAGCGGGGCCGGTGCCTGTCCGGGGGACGGGCACCGGCCGTCGGCGCTGTCCGCCGCCACCCTCTCCAGTACGGTGGCCTCGTGTCCGAGACCGCCTCCCCCCTCCGTCGCGGCCGCCGCCCGCGTATCGCCGCCGCGCTCGTCGTGTTGCTGGCCCTGGCCGGGTATCTGGTGGTCCAGTACATGAGCGCCGCCGGCGGCCCCCCGCGCTGTCTCGTGCGCGCCACGGACAGGTCGAGCGGCGAGGGCCCCACCTACGAGATGACCCCGGAGCAGGCCGAGAACGCTGCGACGATCTCGGCGGTGGGCACCACCCGGGGGCTGCCCGAGCGCGCGGTCACGATCGCGCTGGCCACCGCCCTCCAGGAGTCCGCGCTGCGCAATCTGAACCATGGCGACCGTGACTCGCTCGGCCTGTTCCAGCAGCGGCCCTCGACGGGGTGGGGCACCGAGGCGCAGATCCAGGACCCGGTCTATTCGGCGGGCCAGTTCTACGACCATCTCGTCAAGGTCCCCGGCTACTCACGGCTGCCGCTGACCGAGGCGGCCCAGCGCGTCCAGCGCAGCGGCTTCCCGCAGGCGTACGCGAAGCACGAGCCGGACGCCACGCTGCTGGCCGCGGCCCTCACCGGCCGGTCGGCCGCCACGCTGACCTGTACGGCGCCGAGCGGCGTCGAGCCCGGGGACCCGGCGAAGGTACGGGCCGCGCTGGTACGGGACTTCGGGGACGAGGTGCTGCCCGGCGCCGGCGCCGTCGGCCGGGCGGGGGCCTCGGGCACGGCCGCCGAGGTGTCCGTACCGGTACCGGCCACGACCGGCGGATCGGTGAACGGCGGCTCCCCCGCGCTGCGCGGCTGGGAGCTGGCGCACTGGGCCGTGGCGCAGTCCACCGCCCTGCGGATCGACGAGGTCCGCTATGCCGGCCGGGTGTGGAGCGCGGAGAACGCGAGCACGGCGAACAGGGGCTGGAAGCGGACCGCCGCCTCGGACGCGAGCGCGCGAGCGGGCGCGGACTCGGGCGCGGATCCGGGCCTGGCGGAAGTTCGAATTCGCACTGTGCAGTAGTACGGCGGCGTCACCCGAACGGGCGAGTCCGCGCCGCTCCGCGCCGTATTTATTCCGATGATTGTGCCGCGCGCCCATGATCCGCTGTTTCCCTTGGGAACACAGGGATGGAACGGTTCGGCAGATCCCTCGCCACGGGATCGTTTGCCCGTTTTTATCCGTACCCGATAATGCGACGCATTACCAACTCTTTACCCTCGTCCGCCGCAACCTCCGCCGCCCTTTGAGGGGTTGTCACTACGTCCGATCGACGGACAAGCACTGTTTCTCTCCCTTCAAAGGAGCATCATGTCCCTCCCCCTGACCCGTCGGATCGCCCGTGCCGCCCTGCTCGTCGCCGCGGGCGCGGCTCCGGTGATCGGCGCGGCCGGCGCGGCGAACGCGGCTGCCCTCCCGCAGGCCACCGACCTGGGTGCGGTGAGCGCGCTGGACGGTGCCGCCGTGGGCGACGCCGTCGACACCGGCGCCCAGAAGGCGACCGGCGTGGTGGGCGGCGTCGGCGGCGAGGCCGTCAAGAAGGGCGTTCCCGCCGCGGGCAAGGCCGTCGGCAAGGTCGGCAAGACGGCGGCGCCCGCCGCGCAGAAGGCGGCGGGTGACACCGCGGGCAGCGCCGGTCAGCTCCTGGGCGACGCCGCCTCGACCGCCACACAGGGTGCCGCGCCGGCCGGCGCGCTCGGTGGCGGTCTGCCGACCGGCAAGCTGCCGGTGTCGCTGCCGCTCGGCTGACGACACCCGCACGCGCGCGTCGCGGCATGGACGAGGGGGCCCGGGAAGCGATCGCTTCCCGGGCCCCCTCGCGTGACTGTCGTATGTGGCGGTACGACCGGCCGTACGGGCGTCTCAGCCCAGCCGCTTGACCGCCGCCTCGACCCGCTCGTCGGTGGCCGTCAGCGCCACCCGTACGTGCCGGTCCCCAGCGGGACCGTAGAAGTCGCCGGGCGCGACCAGGATGCCCAGCTCCGCGAGGTGCGCCACGGTGTCCCAGCACGGCTCGTCGCGCGTCGACCACAGATAGAGGCTCGCCTCGCTGTGGTCGATACGGAAGCCGTGCGTCTCCAGGGCGGTGCGCAGCGCGGCGCGGCGGGCCGCGTACCGCGCCCGCTGTTCCCGTACGTGCGTGTCGTCGCCGAGCGCCGCGACCGTCGCCGCCTGCACCGGCGCGGGGGTCATCATCCCGCCGTGCTTGCGGATCTTCAGCAGCTCACCCAGGACGGCCTTGTCGCCCGCCAGGAAGGCCGCGCGGTAGCCGGCCAGGTTGGAGCGCTTGGAGAGCGAGTGGACGGCGACGATCCCGTCGTACGAACCGCCGCAGACGTCCGGGTGCAGCACCGATACGGGATCGGCCTCCCAGCCAAGCTCCAGATAGCACTCGTCGCTGAACAGCAGCACGCCGTGCTCGCGCGCCCAGGCGACGATCCGGGTCAGCTCGTCCGGCGCCAGGACGGCCCCGGTCGGGTTCGACGGCGAGTTGAGCCAGAGGAGCTTCAGCCCGGCGGGGTCGAGCTGTGCCCCCGCGGCGTCAGCCGCGAATGCTCGCGTGTCGTACGGGACGGGCTCGGCGCCGCAGAGCCGCGCGCCCACCTCGTACGTCGGGTACGCGAGCCGCGGGAAGGCGACGCGGTCGCCCGCGCCGAGGCCGAGCTGGGTCGGCAGCCAGGCCACCAGTTCCTTGGAGCCGACGACCGGCAGCACATGCTCATGGGTCACGCCGCGCGCGCCGAGCCGCCGCTCCACCCATCCGGTCAGCGCGTCCCGCAGCGCGGTCGTCCCCCACACCGTCGGATATCCGGGGGAGTCGGCGGCCTCGATCAGGGCCCGCTGGATCAGTGCCGGGACGGGATCGACGGGGGTCCCGACGGACAGGTCCACGATCCCGTCCGGATGGGCCGCCGCCGTGGCCTTGTAGGGCTCCAGCTTGTCCCAGGGAAAGACGGGAAGACGCGAAGAGACTGCGGACACGTGCTCACTCTTTCTCGTACGGCTTCTCGTACGGCTTCTGCTTCTCGTACGGCTTTCTCGTACGGATTCTCGTCGTCCCCCCGTACCGGCGCGCGCCGAGGCGCGCCGACTCGCGGACGAAACGCCGCGGTCCCGTACGGCGGCGGGCCGTACGGGACCGGGGGTGCGCTGTCAGCCGTTCTGGGGCGGCAGCGCCGCGATGAAGGGATGGTCCCGCTCGATCAGACCGAGCTTGGAAGCGCCACCGGGCGAACCGAGCTCGTCGAAGAACTCGACGTTCGCCTTGTAGTAGTCCTTCCACTCCTCCGGGGTGTCGTCCTCGTAGAAGATGGCCTCGACCGGGCAGACCGGCTCACAGGCTCCACAGTCGACGCATTCGTCCGGGTGGATGTACAAGGACCTGGAGCCCTCGTAGATGCAGTCGACCGGGCACTCCTCGATGCACGCCTTGTCCTTGACGTCGACACAAGGCTGCGCGATGACGTAGGTCACGCTGTCGTTCCTCCTCGATAGGGCGCGGCGGGCCGATCTGCGGCTCCGTCCACGGGCGCGCGGGAGCGCGGCGTCGTCGATGCCCGCATCTAGTATCTCCGTTCTTGGGCGCGATCCGAACAGGAGGGGCGTACAGAGCTGTGGAATTCACTGCGGGCGGACGGTTCGAGGTCCGTCTTACACCGGCTGACGTGGGCAAACGGGTATCAGTCAGACAGTTGACCGGCAGTGGGGCCGGCGGTGAGAAGTTCACGGACACGGTGGGCGTTCTCACATCCTGGGACGGAGATGTGCTGCTGATCACACGGCGCACCGGCGAGAGCGTCCGTGTCCCCGAGGCCGCGCTGGTCGCGGGCAAGGTGGTGCCGGCGGCCCCGGCCAGACGCCGGGGGCCCGCGGCGTCGTTCGAGGAGCTGGCCCGGGTCTGTGCGCGGGCCTGGCAGCCGGTGGAGACCGAGCCGCTGGGAGAGTGGCTGCTCAGAGCGGCCTCGGGCTTCACCCGGCGGGCCAATTCCGTGCTGCCCCTGGGCGATCCCGGGGTGGCGCCGGACGAGGCGCTGACGCGCGTACGGCGGTGGTACGAGGAGCGGGGACTGCCCCCGTACATACAGACCGCGACCGGCGCCGAGGGCACTCAGGAGCGGCTGTGCGCGGAGCTGGAGCGGCGCGGCTGGCGGTCGGAGGTGACGGCCGAGGTGCGGATCGCCGCGCTCGCGCCGCTCGGGGACCGCGACGCCGATATCTCCCGGGTCGTGCTCGGCCGGGGCGTCGACGAGGGCTGGCTCCGGCGTTACCAGCGGTCCAGTGTGCCGGGGCCCCATGTGCTCCACGTACTGAACAGCGGGCCTTCGGTGTGGTTCGCCACCGTGCCCGGGGAACCCGGCGAGGACGGGGAGCCGGGCGTACCGGCCGCGATCGGCCGGTGTGTGGTGGACGGACGGTGGGCGGGGTTCATGGCGGTGGAGGTCGACCCGGCCCGCCGCCGCCAGGGGCTGGCCACCGCGGTGATGACCGCGCTCGCCCGGCGCGCCCTGGAGGAGGGCGCGTCCGCCGCCTGGCTCCAGGTCGAGTCGGACAACGCCGGCGCGGGGGCCATGTACGACGCGATGGGCTTCGCCATCCACCACCACTACCACCACTTCCGAGCGCGCTGAGCGGGTACGAGGCCGATATGCGACCGGAATCCGATGACGTGCGCCGGTGGTTCGCCGAGGAGGCCCGCGCGGACCGTCCCGACCTGGCCACGCTCTGTCTGCTGGTGGGGGCGGAGGCCGATCCCGCCCTGGGCGAGGCGGGTATCGACGCGGCCCAGGCCGAGCTGGACCGGCTGGCGGGACTGCTGCCCTTCGGGGTCCTCGGCGCGCGTGCCTGGGCGGTCGCGCTGGCGGAACTGCTGGGTGAGCGGTGCGGTTTCGAGGGCTCCCCGGCGGAGTACCGGCGGCTGGACTCCTCGCTGCTGCCGATGGTGCTGCGGCGCAGACGGGGGCTGCCCATCCTGCTCTCCGTGGTGTGGATCGAGGTCGCGCGACGGGCGGGCGCGCCGGTGTACGGGGTGGCCCTGCCCGGCCATTTCGTGGTCGGCTTCGGCGATCCTGAGGAGCGCGTCCTCGCCGATCCCTTCGACGGCGGCCGACTGCTGACGGGCGCGGACGCGGCGCGGCTGGTGACCGGCACGACGGGCGAGGCGCTCGAACCGGCCATGCTCGCCCCCGCCGACCCGCTCGACATCGTCCTGCGCGTACTGAACAACATCCGCGCCTGGGCCGCGACCCGCCCGGAGCGCACCGATGTGTCGCTGTGGGCGGTCGAGCTGTCCCTGCTGCTGCCCTCGCACCCGGCCAGACTGCGTTACGACCGCGCCCAGTTGCTCGTACAGCGTGGGGAGTTCCGGCGGGGGGCGGCCGAGATGGACGAGTACGCGCGGGTGGTGGACGCGGTGGAGCCGTCGACGGCGGAGGCGATCCGGCGCAAGGCGCGGGCGGCGCGGGCGATGCTCAACTGACGGCCGGCGCCCGGCTCGGCGCTGTCGTGGGTCGTGTCCCGGGGACGTCATCCGTCGTCCCCGGGACCTGGAAGACAGCCTCGGACCATGAGGACAGGTCTCAGCTGGGGTTCAGCTCGATCGTCTGCGTGCGCTCGGTGACGGTCGTGCCGCGCAGAGCCGTCTGCATGGCCTGCGCCACATCGGCGGAGGAGACGGGGTACTGCTTGCCGTCGCCCTTCGTGATGGTGATGCCGTCGAAGACGCCTTCCAGCAGCTGGTCGATGGCGGTCCTGTTGTAGACCTCGACAAGCTTTCCGTCGACGGCCTTCATGGAGAGGATCTTGGGCAGCGACTTCGCGGGACCGAACTGGATCTGCTTGCCGCCCGCCTTGATGGTGACCAGATCGGACATCGCGGGCTTGGCGAACTCGTTCATCGCCCGGTCCAGCTCCGCCTGACCGACCGTCGGCTCGCGGGAGACGACGGGCAGCTCCACGTTGTTGATCTTGCCCGTCTGCACCTGGGCGCGGTAGGCGTCCCGGGTCGAGATGATCGAGTGGTTGACGTCGAGCGACGTGCCGGCCTTGCCGGGTACGGCGATGGCCTTGCCCGGCTCGAACTTGATCGTTCCCTCGCTCGCCGACCCCGAGACACCCGCCAGATCCGTGAGCGCGGCGGTCAGCTTCTCGTCGTCGACGGGGATCACCGGCTGGGCGACCCGGGCGCGGCCGAAGAGCGAGCCGATCACCGACACGGGGTTGTAGTCGCTGCCGGCCGCGGCGCGGACGGTGGCCTGGCTGTCGAAGCTGAGTCCCGCCTTGTCCGGGGCGAGTTCCTCCGTCTTGCCGCCGATGGTGAGCCGCAGTGGCGCCGAGGCCCGCTCGCCGAGGGTGGCGTCGAGCTTGTTCACCGCCGCGTCGCGGGTGCCGCCGATGTCGACACCGAGGACCGTGGTGCCGTTGGGCACATCGGAGCGGTTCATCAGCAGGCCGGCGCCGTAGAGGCCGCCCGCGGCCACGACGACCATGGCGGCGAGGAGCGTGAGCTTGGAGCGGCCCTTCTTCTTGGCGGGCGGGGCCGACGGGGTGGCGGTACGCGCCGGGGCGGGGGCCGTGCCCGAGGGCGGGACACCCTGCGAGGAGCCGACCGGGCCGGGGAAGTCCGGGGCCGAGAAGTCATGGTCCTGGCCGAGGTCGCCGGGGCCGTGCGTGCCGGGACCGCGCGCGCCTGGGCCGTCGGACCGGGGGCCGTCGGCGTGCGGACCGCCCCCCGGACCCGAGTCGGGGAAGGGCGAGCGGCGCTCCGCCGGCACCACGGGGATACCGCTGGTGAGCGTGTCCCCGGAGACATGGCCGCCGGGTCCGGGGTCGGGTGCGGAGTGCTGCGGTGTCAGTACGGCGGTGTCGTCGGACATCCGCGGCGGACCGACCTGGCCCGGGCCCGGCGGGGTGCCCAGGGACGACGGCGGGGTGCTGAGGGACGACGGCGGGGTGCCGAGCGACGCGCCGCCGGTGACCGGACCGCTGGTCGGACCGCTGGGCCCGCCCCCGGGAGGCCGGATACCGAGCGCCGGCGTGGTGGGACCGCCGGACGTGAAGTCCGTACCCGAACCCCCGGACGCGAAGTCCGTACCGGACCCGCCGGACGCGAAGTCCGTACCGGAACCGCCGGACCCGAAGCCGTTGGAGCCCGGGCCCTGAGGTCCGGAGCCCGTGGGCCCGGCGCCGGACGCGAGGTCGCTGAGCGCGCTGCGAGGACCGCCGCCGTTCTGCGACTGCCCGCCGCCCGGGAAGTACGGCGACTCCGAGGAGCCGCGGTCGGCCGGCCGCGCGGTGGTGCCCGCGACGGCGGCGGCGCCCGCGCCGAGACCGGCGCTCATGCCCGCGGCCGTACCGGTGCCCGACGTCGCCGACTTGCGTGGCGCGAACCAGTCGCTCGTGGATCTGTCCTCGGCCCCCGGCTCCTCCGCCGGCTCGGCCTGTCCGCCCGGTCCGGCGTCGGCGGCGTCCTGGGACACCTCGGGCCTGGGGATGCCGCCCGTACGCTCGGCGACCGGGACACCCCGGCCGTCGGTGCTGTCGCCGTCGCCCATGGGCGTACGCATCACGACGGGCGGGATGGGCCGCGAACCCGGAATGTTGATCCGGATGCGCGTGGTCAGCGTGGTCTCGGTTCTGGGCTCGTCCGGCTGCGGGACGGGCGAGGTTTCCGTCTCCTCCGGAGCGTCCTGCTGGGGGTGCAGCGACGGATACTGGCGGGATCCGTACGGCGGTGTCCCCGAGGGGTACGCGGCTCCGCCGCGCCCCTGGGGCCCGGAGGACGAACTGTCAGTTTCACGACTCAAAGCAGGTTCTCCCGGTTGGCTCCGCCGCCCGTTCTTACTGGTACGAAACTGTTCAGGTTCCCCATGCCGGAGGCGGGGGAAGGCCCGGAGCGCGCACCACCATACTGGCCTCGGCCAACAGACACCCGACGACCGTGCGAAGCGATGCTCCGCCGACCGTACGGACATGGTCAATTCAGCAGCAGCCGGGCGCGTCACTTCTCAAGTCGGCCGGACTTCGGGCCCGGTTGCGGCAACCGCGACATCGTGGCACACATCACAGCCACCAACATGCCGCCCAGGAGGTAGACGAGCGGTCCGATGCCCGCGGCGTAGACCGCGTCGCCCTCCGGGCGGCCCAGACTCAGGAAGACGGCCGCGAGGATCCAGCCGGCCGCGGGCGCCCCGACGCCCAGTTGGGTACCGGTGAGATACAGCCCGCCGAAGAAGAGTCCGGCCGTGGCGAGCAGGGCGAGCAGCAATCCGCCGGGAATCCAGCCGCCCTGGACGAGCGAGCCCGCCGCACTGACGAGCGCGCCGAGGACGAACAGCGAGAGATACATGGCGATACGTCCGGGTCTGGGGCGACTCGCGAACAAACCGCCGGACTGCCCCTGCCCGCTCATCCGTTCGCCCCGTTCACTCTGTTCATCACTTTCGCGTCGTCATCACTGACAACACCCGCGAAGAGATCGCTCTCACGTTCCCCGGCGGGCGCCCCTGACGCGCCCTGCGTCAACTGGTAGTACTCGGCGACGAAGATCGGCTGCCCCAGATCGTTGGAGAGCGCGAAGAAGGCCCCGTCCACGGCGATTTGAGTGGCATGGGCGCGCATCGCCGCCGCCTTGCGCTCGCTGTACGGAGCGCCGTCGATCGCGGCGGTGATCTCCGTGTCCTCGATCACACCCGGAATGTCCTCGATCGCGGCGACACCGGGGAAGTCGGCACCCGCCGCCCGCAGCCGGGCGAAACCCTCTTCGGCGACCGAGCGCGGTACGCGATTCCAGTAGATCTTGTCGATGGCGTGCGGAGCGCCGAGGCCGGGCCGGAAGGCGGGCTCGGCGGCCAGGGCGGCGCCGCGCATGGCGACGCGATGGGCCTGGATATGGTCGGGGTGGCCGTAACCGCCGTTGGGGTCGTACGTCACCAGCACCTGCGGACGAACCTCCCGGATCACCTCGACGAGGTACGCGGCGGCGTCGTCGACGGGGGAGCTCCAGAAGGCGCCCTCGCGGTCGTTCTGCGCCAGGCCCATCATCCCGGAGTCCCGGAATCTGCCGGGGCCGCCGAGGAAGCGGTGGTCGGTGACGCCCAGCTCCCTCATCGCCGCGGCGAGTTCACCGACGCGATGGGCGCCGAGGCGGTCCTCGCGGTCGGCCGCCAGCTGGGCCAGCTCGGGCGGGATGACCTCTCCCTCCTCACCGAGGGTGCAGGTCACCAGCGTGACCAGGGCGCCCTCGGCCGCGTACTTGGCCATGGTGGCGCCGTTGTTGATCGACTCGTCGTCCGGGTGCGCGTGCACCAGCAGCAGACGGCGGGCGGGTAGATCGGTCATGGGGACAGCCTACGAGCCGGCACCCGAAACCCCTCGGCCAGTGGGCGACGACGACGGCCGAGGGGCGGTGGGCAGTAGGTGGTGCCGGATATGGTCGGACTTCGGAGCAGCTTCAGGGCAAGGTGAAGTTGACCGAAAGAGAGCGGAAGATGGCTAGAACTTGATCCCGCCGATCATCCCTGCCACGTTCGTGGTCAGTTCGCTGATGGTGGGAGCGATGGATGAACTGGCGATGTAGAAGCCGAGCAACATGCAGACCACCGCGTGTCCGGCCTTCAGTCCGGATTTCCGGACCAGCAGGAAGACGACGATCGCCAGCAGCACCACCGCCGAAATCGAGAGTGCCACGGCGGTTCACCTCCATAAATATTCAGTCGGAAAATCGCAGCAAGCATGTGCCCGGCGGATGCATACCCACCTAACGCTACGGATCATAACTATCCGTGCGGACGCATTGATCGGTGCACGGCAGCACACTGGGGGCGCACGGCCATCGCCCAGTAGGTTCGTGCCATGACCTTGAGGCAACAGCTCTCGTTCCCGCGCCAGCACGCCAGGACTCAGCGCTTCACGCTCGGCGCCCCACGCGCGTTCACGGTGTCCCCCGACGGCGCGCGGGTGACCTTCCTGCGCTCCTCCTCGGGCACGGACCGGATGAACAGCCTCTGGGTACTGGATCTTGAGGAATCCGCCACCGGTGCCGGTGGCGGATCCGGCGAGGGGCGTGAGCGGATCGCCGCGGATCCGGCCGTGCTCCTGGGTGGCGCCGTCGAGCGCCTCTCCCCCGAGGAGCGGGCCAGGCGCGAGCGGAGCCGCGAGGGCTCGGGAGGCATCGTCGGCTACGCGGTGGACGGCGCGGGGCAGTTGGCGGCGTTCGCGCTCTCCGGGCGGCTGTTCGCGGCCGAGCTGCTCGCCGGGACGACCCGCGAACTGCCCGTACGGGGACCGGTGATCGACCCCCGGCCCTCGCCGGACGGACGCCATGTCGCGTACGTGGCCGACGGCGCCCTCCGCGTGATCACCGCGGACGGGGAGCGCGACCGCGAACTGGCGGGGCGCTCGGCGGCCGAGAGCGAGGACATCACCTACGGCCTGGCGGAGTTCATCGCCGCCGAGGAGATGAGCCGCACCCGCGGCTACTGGTGGTCCCCCGAGTCCGACCGGCTGCTGGTCGCGCGGGTCGACACGGCGCGGGTGCGGCGCTGGTGGATCTCCGACCCGGCGCACCCGGAGCGGGAGCCCGTGAAGGTCGCCTACCCGGCGGCCGGCACCCCCAACGCGGACGTACGGCTGTATCTCGTCGGCCTGGAGGGATCCGGCGGGGCCGAGGGCCCGGAGGCCGCGGAGGGGCCCGGAGGGGCGCGTACGGAGGTCGTCTGGGACCGCGCGCGCTACCCGTATCTGGCGCGGGTGCACTGGTCGGCGGCGGGCGCGCCCCTGCTGCTCGTCCAGAGCCGTGACCAGCGCGGCCAGCTGTATCTGGCGGTGGACACGGCGACCGGCGCGACCACGACCGTGCACCGGGACGAGGATCCCGCCTGGCTGGAGCTCTTCGCCGAGCTGCCCGCCTGGGCACCGGACGGACGGCTGGTACGGATCGCCGACGAGGGCGGCGCGCGGGTCCTGATGGTCGGCGACCGGCCGCTGACCGGGCCGCAGCTGCATGTCCGGGCCGTGCTGGACATCGGCGAGCACGATGTCCTCGTCTCGGCGTCGGCCGGCGAGGAGGCGGCGGATCCCGAGATCGGCGAGATCCATGTGTACCGGGTCAACGAGCTGGGCGTCGAACGGCTCTCGGAGGGCGCGGGGGTGCACTCCGCCGTACGTACCGGCGAGGTGACCGTGCTGGTGTCGGCCGGGCCCGACACCTCCGGGGCGTCCGCGCGGGTGCTCAGGGACGGCAAGCGGCTCGCGACGGTCGCCTCGTACGCCGAGCAGCCGGTGCTCACCGCGCGGCCCCGGCTCACCGAGGCGGGCGCGCACCGGATTCCGACCGCCATGCTGCTCCCGACCGGCTACGAGGAGTCGGACGGCCCGCTTCCGGTGCTGCTCGACCCTTACGGGGGCCCGCACGGACAGCGCGTGGTGGCCGCGCAGAACGCGTATCTCACCTCGCAGTGGTTCGCCGACCAGGGGTTCGCGGTGATCGTCGCCGACGGCCGTGGCACCCCGGGCCGCTCGCCGGCCTGGGAGAAGGCGGTCAAGCAGAATCTGCTGCTCAGCCTGGACGACCAGATCGAGGCGCTGCACGCCCTCGCCGAACGGTTCCCCCTCGATCTGGGACGGGTCGCGATGCGCGGCTGGTCCTTCGGCGGCTATCTCGCCGGGCTCGCGGTCCTGCGCCGCCCGGATGTCTTCCACGCGGCGGTCTCCGGCGCTCCGGTCACCGATCTGCGGCTCTACGACACCCACTACCAGGAGCGGTACTTCGGCGGGGGCCCGCAGGAGGTGCCCGAGGTCTACGCCGCCCACTCGCTGGTCACGGACGACGGGCTCTCGGCGCCGGAGAGTCCCGCGCGCCCTCTGATGATCATCCATGGGCTGGCCGACGACAATGTGGTGGTGGCACACACCCTCAGGCTCTCCGCGGCCCTGCTCGCGGCGGGGCGGCCCCATGAAGTGCTGCCGCTCACCGGTGTGACCCATATGACGCCACAGGAGGAAGTGGCGGAGAACCTGTTGCTGCTCCAGGTCGACTTCCTCAAGAGGTCGCTCGGCCTGGGCTGAGCCTCAAGAGATCGCCGGCCCCGCTGGGCGCGGGCGACCGGCCGGGACCCTGGGAGTCCCGGCCGGTCTACGGCACCCGCACGGCCGTACGCTGTACAGACTGACGCGTTCGTATATCGGTGACGGGTCCGTCAAGTTGCCTGCGTGTTAACGAAATTGATATGTTTTGCCGCCTTTCGCCCCCCGAATCCCGACCCTCCGGGCTCAGGACGGCACGATCTGCCGCTCCTCCGCGAAGTGGCAGGCCGAGGGGTGCGCGGCGGGCCCCTGGCGCCCCCGGAATGCCTCCGGGACCGCCAGTACGGGTTCCTCCACCACACACCGCTCCCGCGCCTTCCAGCAGCGCGTACGGAACCGGCAGCCGGACGGCGGGTTCGCCGGGGACGGTACATCGCCGGTCAGGATGATCCGGTCGCGGTGCTCGCGCGCCGTGGGGTCCGGCAGCGGCACCGCCGAGAGCAGCGCCTGGGTGTACGGATGCGTGGGGTGCTCGTAGATCTCCGCGTCCGGGCCGATCTCGGCCAGCCGCCCCAGATACATCACCCCGACCCGGTCGGAGATATGCCGGACGATCGACAGATCGTGGGCGATGAAGACGTACGAGAGGCCGAACTCGTCCTGGAGCCGCTCCATCAGATTGATGACCTGCGCCTGTACGGAGACGTCCAGGGCCGAGACCGGCTCGTCGGCCACGATGATCTCGGGCCGGAGCGCCAGCCCGCGGGCGATGCCGATGCGCTGGCGCTGGCCGCCGGAGAACTGGTGCGGATAGCGGTTGATGTACTCCGGGTTGAGGCCGACGACATCCAGCAGCTCCCGGACCCTGCGCCGCCGGTCGCCCTTGGGCGCCACCTCGGGGTGGATCTCGTACGGTTCCCCGATGATGTCGCCCACGGTCATCCGGGGGTTCAGCGAGGTGTAGGGGTCCTGGAACACCATCTGGATATTGCGGCGCACCGCCTTCAGCGCGCGGCCCGACAGCCGGGTGATGTCCTCGCCCCTGTACCGGATCACGCCGGACGTCGGCCGCTCCAGGTTCACCAGCATCTTCGCGACGGTCGACTTGCCGCAGCCCGACTCCCCCACGATGCCGAGGGTCTCGCCGGGAGCCAGCGTGAAGGACACCCCGTCGACCGCCCGTACCGCCCCGATCCGCTTCTTGACCAGGATGCCTCGGGTCAGCGGGTAGTGCTTGACCAGGTCCCGCACCTCCAGAACGGGTTCAGCCATGGAGCGTCTCCTTCCAGAAGTAGCAGGCGCTGTGCCGTCCCTCGGCCGCCCCCGGCGTCTCCGCCACCTCGAAGAGCGGCGGCACCTCCGTACGGCACACGTCCTGGGCCATCGGACAGCGGGGGTTGAAGGCGCAGCCGGGCGGGATACGCAGCAGATTCGGTGGCAGGCCCTTGATCGCGTAGAGCTCCCGGCCCTTCCGGTCAAGCCGCGGGATCGACCGGAGCAGACCGCGGGTGTACGGGTGGGCGGGCGCCCGGTAGATCTCGTGCACGGGGGCGGTCTCCACGATCCGGCCCGCGTACATCACCGCGATCCGGTCGGCGACATCGGCGACCACCCCGAGGTCATGGGTGATCAGGATCAGCCCCATGTTCAGCTCGCGGCGCAGCTCGGCGAGGAGATCCATCACCTGGGCCTGGACGGTCACGTCGAGTGCGGTGGTCGGCTCGTCGGCGATGATCAGCGCGGGCTCCAGTGCGAGCGCCATCGCGATCATGATGCGCTGGCGCATGCCGCCGGAGAACTGGTGCGGATAGTCGTCGACCCGCTCGGTGGCCGCCGGGATCCTGACCCGGTCCATCAGCTCGACGGCCTTCGCCCGCGCCTGTTTGCGGGACATCCCCCGGTGCACGATGAACATCTCGCCGAGCTGGGCGCCCACGGTGAGCACGGGGTTGAGCGAGGAGAGCGCGTCCTGGAAGATCATCGCCATCTCGGCGCCCCGGATCCTGCGCCGCCGCTCCTCCTTGAGCTTGAGCAGATCCCGCCCCTGGAACAGCACTTCACCGCCGGTGATCCGGCCGGGCGGCATATCGAGGATCCCCATGACCGCCTGCGCGGTGACGGACTTCCCGGAGCCCGATTCGCCCAGTACGGCCAGGGTCTCGCCTGCGTCGACCGAGTAGCTGACGCCGTTGACGGCCCTGGCGACTCCGTCGCGAGTGTGGAACTCCACCTGTAGATCACGCACTTCGAGCAACACGGGGCGGGCTCCTCAGCGCAGCTTGGGGTCGAGGGCGTCGCGTACCGCGTCGCCGAGCATGATGAACGCGAGCACGGTGATGGCCAGCGCGCCGGCCGGCCAGAGCAGCATGTGCGGGGAGTTGCGGATATAGGGGGAGGCGTCGGAGATGTCGATCCCCCAGGAGACGGTCGGCGGTTTGAGGCCCACGCCGAGATATGAGAGGGTCGCCTCCAGCGCGATGAACGTACCGAGCGCGATCGTCGCCACGACGATCACCGGCGCGATGGCGTTGGGCAGGATGTGCCGCAGCATCAGCCGGGGGTTGGAGGCGCCGAGCGCCCGCGCCGCCTGGACGAAGTCGTTCTGTTTGACGGTGATGACGGAGCCGCGCGCGATCCGGGAGATCTGCGGCCAGCCGAGCAGCACCATGAAGCCGATCACCGGCCAGACGGTGGAGCTGGTCACCACGGACAGCAGCACCAGACCGCCGAGGACCACCGGGATGCCGAAGAAGATATCGGTGATCCGGGAGAGGATCGCGTCCCAGAACCCGCCGAAGAAGCCGGCCAGACCGCCGAGGAACGAGCCGACGACCGCGACCCCGAGGCTGGCGAGGACGCCGACGACGACCGAGGTCCTGGCCCCGTGGACGGTACGGGTGTAGACATCGCAGCCCTGCCCGTTGAAGCCGAAGGGATGGCCGGGCCGGGAGCCGTCCTGAGCCCTGGCGAGATCGCAGGAGAGCGGGTTGCCGGTGGTGATCAGCGACGGCCGGATCGAGATGACCACCAGAAAGACGATGACGAGCGCCGAGAGGACGAAGACGGGGTTACGGCGCAGATCGCGCCAGGCGTCCGACCAGAGGCTGCGCGGCCGGCCCGTGGAGTCGCCGCCCGCGCCCCCGCCGGAGCCGCCGCCGGGGCCGGGCGGGCGCTGTTCCAGCGTGCCTCCCTCGCTGGTGGCGAGGTCCATGCCGCCGCCCGCGCCGGTCGCCGCGATGGCTCCGCCGTTGTCGTCGGCGGGTGGGGACTGCGGCTCAGGCATAGCGGATCCTCGGGTCGAGAACGGCGTAGAGGAGGTCGACCAGCAGATTCGCCACCAGGAAGACGATGACCAGCACGGTCACAAAGCCGACGACGGTCTGGGTGTTCTGGCGCAGGATGCCCTGGTAGAGCTGGAATCCGACGCCATGGATATTGAAGATCCGCTCGGTGACGATCGCGCCGCCCATCAGCGCGCCGATGTCCGTACCGATGAAAGTGACCACCGGGATCAGCGAGTTGCGCAGCAGATGGCGGGTGATCACCCGGTGTCTGGGCAGGCCCTTGGCGACGGCGGTACGGACATAGTCGGAGCGGGCGTTCTCGGCGATCGAGGTCCGGGTCAGCCGGGTGACGTAGGCCAGGGAGACGGAAGCGAGCACCAGCCCCGGCAGGATCAGCTCGTCCAGCGGGGCCCCGGGGGAGACCGACGGCCGGATGAGATGCCAGTTCACTCCGAACACGAGTTGCGCCAGCAGGCCGGTGACAAAGGTCGGTACGGCGATGACCACCAGCGTCAGCAGCAGTACGGAGGTGTCGACCGGGCGGCCCCGGCGCAGCCCGGTGATCACGCCGAAGGCGATCCCGATGATGATCTCGAAGACGATGGCCACGATCGTCAGCCGGATGGTGACCGGGAAGGCCGAGGCCATCAGATCGATGACCTTCTGTCCGTTGAAGGCGGTGCCGAAGTCGCCGGAGAAGACATGTCCCATATAGGTGAGGTACTGCTGCCACACGGGCTTATCGAGGCCGAACTCCTGGCGCAGCCGCGCCTCGGTGGCGGGATCGCACTGCCGCTCCCCGCAGAGCCCGGCGATGGGGTCGCCCATCACATTGACCATCAGGAAGATCAGCAGGGTGGCGCCGATGAAGACGGGGATCATCTGCAGCAGACGCCGGATCACATAACGTCCCATGGAGGGCTCCGGGGTTCGTGGGAGGGCGCGGTCGGCCCCGGGCGTCAGCTGACCCTGATCTCGTTGTAGACCGGGACGCTGAAGGGGTTCAGTTCGACATGGGAGACACGGTCCGAGTAGCCGGCGCTGCCGTTCTGGTACCAGAGCGGGATGGCCGCCATCCGGTCCCGTACGACGCCCTCGGCCCGCTGGAACGTGCGGATGGCCGACTTCGTGTCCGGGTCGGCGTTGGCCTCGTTGATGAGCCGGTCGAACCGGGGATCGCTCCACTTGCCGTCGTTGGACGAGGCGTTGGTGTAGTAGAGCGGCTGGAGGAAGTTCTGGATCAGCGGGTAGTCCATCTGCCAGCCCGCCCGGAACGGCCCCCGCAGCTTCCGGCCGCCGATCCGGTTGCGGAAGTCGGCGAAGGTGCCGACCGGACTGCCGACACACGCCTTGTCGTTGCCCAGCGCGTTGTTGATGCTGTTGCAGACCGCGTCGACCCACTCCTTGTGGGAGCCCGTGTCGGCGTTGTACGTGATCGTCAGCCGGCCGTGCGGGATGCCGCCGCCCTGCTTGATCAGCTTCTTCGCCGCGGGGGCGTCGTACTCGCAGGCCCTGCCGCAGAGCCCGGCCAGATAGCCGCCGTCCGCGCCGAGGACCGGGGAGGTCCAGTCGGTCGCCGGGGTGCGGGTCCTACGGAAGATCATCTCGGTGATCTGTTGGCGGTTGATCGCCATGGACAGCCCGGTGCGTACCTTGGCGGCCCCCGCGGTGTTCCACTCCTTGTCGTAGTAGGGGAAGGCGAGGGTCTGGATGATGCCGGCCGGGCTGTTGATGTACCGGCCGCTGAGGTCGGAGCGCACGTTCTTGAGCTGTGAGGCGGGGACGTCGTCGACCAGATCGAGGTTTCCCGCGACCAGATCGGTGTAGGCGGTGTTGCTGTCGGTGTAGACCACGAGATCCACACCGCCATTGCGCGGCCGGTCGGCGCCCGGGTACCCCTTCCAGGTGCGCAGGGACATCTGGGAGCCCTTGGTGTAGTTCTCCACCGTGTACGGGCCGTTGCCGACGGGCTTGGCGAGCCAGGCGGCGTGGTCGTCGTAGAACGCCCTGGGCAGCGGGGCGAACGCCGCGTACCCCAGGGTGTCCGGCCAGGTGGAGAAGCGCTGCGACAGCTTGACGGTGAAGGTCCGGGGCCCGGTGACCTTCAGCCCCGACAGAGTCCGGGCGGTCGGCTGCCCCGAGGCCGGGTGGACCTTGTCGTATCCGTCGATGTACTGGAAGAAGTAGGCGTTCTTCTGGTTGTTGTCGAGGTACGCGCCGTAGTTCCAGGCGTCCACGAAGGACTTCGCGGTGACCTTCTCGCCGTCGCTGAAGGTCCAGCCGTCCTTGACGGCGACGGTGAAGTGGGTCGAGTCCGTTGTGTCGATCTTCTCGGCGAGGGCGTTCTCGGCCTTGCCGGTCTTCGGGTTGTACCGCTTGAGCCCCCGGAAGACCATGTCGAGGACCTTGCCGCCCTGCACCTCATTGGTGTTCGCGGGCTCCAGCGGATTCTGCGGATCGCCCCAGGAGGAACGCACCACACCGTTGGGACCACCGATGACATCGGCCGCCCCGCCACAGCCCGACGCGGTGAGGACGACAGCCACCGCGCAGGCGACCCGTCCGGTGTGTGCGGGTCCTCGCATGAAGTGTCTCCCTCATCAGACGCACCTCCCACTCGCCCCCGAATACACCCCCTACAGTGATGAGTCGTGTCGTGATGGCGGCTGTAGGCGCGGTCCCGGAACGCGAACGTCCCATCGGAACCACTCGCCCGGGTCACACCGGAAGAGTGACCTCCCAGGTGTCCACGGCGAAGTGCACCCGCATGCCGTTGTCCTCGTAGAGCTTCAGCGCGCCCGTGGCATTCCGGGTATCCACCCCGAGCCCCACGGTGTCGCGGCCAAGACCGGCGAAGGACGCGAAGGAGTGACGCAGCAGATAGCCGCCGAGCCCCCGGCCACGGGCCTCCTTGACCACCCCGATCATGCTGATCCAGCCCTTGGACACCCGGTCGTTACGGCTGACGAGGACTCCGGCGTCACCGAGCCCCTCGACGGTGGCGATCCGGACCAGCGACCAGTCGAGCCGGTCGCCCTCCCGGTCGTCCAGCCACTGCTGGTAGGTACGGGGCTGGTGGTCGAAGTGGTCGGCGAAGGTCCGCTCGCACAGCTCGTACGCCAGCCGGCGGTCCGCTTCTTCGAGGCAGTCCCGCAGGGTCACCCCAGGCGGCGCCACGGGCACGGGCGTGGTCTCCCGGGACACCTCACGGACCATCACCTGATACCGGCGCACACGCCCCCAGCCCCGCTTCTCGATGATCGCGGTGTCGAGGGTGGGCTCGGTATGGAGCTGCATATGGACGACGGCCCGGTCGGCGCCGTTCTCCCTGGCCCGCTCGGCGGCACGGGCCTCCATCAGCTCGAACATTCGCACCGCGGCGTCTGGCCGGTCCGGCAGCACATAGTGATCCATATCGATGCGCTCGGCGCCCGAGTCGTCCCAGAGCAGTCCGTACCCGACGAGCCGGTCGCTCTCGTACGCCAGCCAGGAGTCCCGCGCGAGCCGGACCTCGGGGTGCCGGAGGTCGGCCTCCACCTCGTTGAGACCGGTCTCGGGCCTCCCGATCTCGATGGTGTCGATGGCGTTCAGCAGCTCACAGATCGCGGGGGCGTCGTCGAGCGTGGCGGGACGTATGAAAAGGGACATGGGGGCTACTTTCCGGTGGGGGCACCCGTCGCGCAACGGCTTTTCCCCCGGCCGGCCGGATGTTACGCACGACTTTCGCGTGCGAGGGTGGCCCCATGACCGAGCCCGGGGTGACACGACTTCTGGACCGATTCACGGCGGACGTCTCCGCCGCCGTGCCGCTCGTCGCCCTGTGGGCGCACGGTTCACTGGCCTTCGGGGACTTCCGGCCGGGCCGCAGCGATCTCGATCTCGTGGCCCTCGTCGGCGCCGAGCCGACGGACGCGCAGCGGGCGCGGCTGCGCGTACTCCATCAACAGCTGTTCGCCGAGGCGCCGTTCGCCGACAAGCTGCACTGCACCTACCTGCCCAGGCAGGACACCGCGGACGCCGGACGGTCGCATCCGACCTGGGCGCTCGGCGAATGGTTCGAGCGGCCCGTGAGCCCGGTGGGCCGACGTGAACTGACCACCGGGGCACTGGTGTTGACGGGGCCCTCCCCCGCCGGTGAGTTGCCCGAGGTGAGCGACGCGGAGCTGACGGACTTCATCCGCCGCGATCTGCGCGACTACTGGCTGCCCGTGACCGCCAAACCGGAACTCTGGCTCCGCGATGTCTGGGTGGACGCGGCCATGCTGACCTTCGCGCGGGCCTCCGTGACACTGCGCGACGGCCGGCTGGTCACCAAGCGGGAGGCGCTGGACGAGCTGCGTGCCCAGGGCGCGCCCGCGGCGGTCGTCGACGACATCCACCGACGCCGGTACGGGACCGCGGAAGGGCCGGGCACCGAGGAGTGGCTCCACCGGCGCGGGGAGCTGGCGCGCGAGTTCGTCCGCGCCGGGATCGAGGCGACGACGGAATCAGCCGGATCACCGCACCGGCCGCCGGAACCCGCGTAACACGGGCCCCGGACAACACGTCACGCCACGTACGAAGGCCCGCGTCCGAGGCATTCCTCGGGCGCGGGCCCCGTTCACGACCGATCGTCAGCTCAGTCGTTCAGTTCCTTCTCGATGGCCACCAGCGCCGGGTCGAGTACGACATCCTCCTCGCGCGGCCCGGTCGTCGGCTCCTCGGGGAAGTGGCAGGCCGTCAGATGTCCGTTCGCGCTGCCCGAGATCTGCACCAGCGGCGGTTCTTCGGTGGCGCACTTGTCCTGCGCCTTCCAGCAGCGGGTACGGAACCGGCAGCCGGACGGCGGCATGATCGGCGAGGGAACATCGCCGGCGAGCCGGATCCGCTCCTTCTTGTCGACGTCGATGTCCGCCTCGGGCACCGCGGAGAGCAGCGCGTGGGTGTACGGGTGGCGGGGGCGGTTGTACAGCGAGTCGCGGTCCGCGACCTCCACCACCTTGCCCAGGTACATCACCGCGACGCGCTCCGAGAAGTGCCGCACGATCGCCAGGTCATGGGCGATGAAGACGAAGGCGATCCCCAGATCGCGCTGGAGATCCTGGAGCAGGTTGACGACCTGCGCCTGGATGGAGACGTCGAGGGCCGAGACCGGCTCGTCCGCCACGATCAGCTTCGGCTCCAGCGCGAGCGCGCGGGCGACGCCGATGCGCTGGCGCTGACCGCCGGAGAACTCGTGCGGGAAGCGGTTGTAGTGCTCCGGGTTGAGACCGACGATCTCCAGCAGCTCACGCACCCGGGCCTCACGGCCGCCGGCCGGCTTGATGCCGTTGATCTCCATCGGGCTGGAGATGATCGTGCCGACGGTCTGGCGCGGGTTCAGCGAGGCGTACGGGTCCTGGAAGATCATCTGGATCTCGGACCGGATCGGCGCCAGCTGCTTGCGGTTGGCGCGGGTGATGTCCTTGCCGTTGTAGGTGATCGTGCCGCCTGTCGGCTCCAGCAGCCGGGTCAGCAGCCGGCCCGTGGTCGACTTGCCGCAGCCCGACTCACCGACCAGGCCCAGGCTCTCGCCCGGGTAGACGCTCAGGGACACGCCGTCGACGGCCTGGACCGCGCCGACCCGCCGTTTGATGGGGAAGCCGCCGAAGATCGGGAAGTGCTTGGTCAGGCCCTTCACTTCGAGCAAGGGCTCGGTCGACGGGTCGCGCTGCGCCGGAACCGCGTCCTCGATGGTGGTGTTGGTGTTCTTCTCGCTCATGGTCATAGCCCCAGTCGCTGGTACATCAGCCCAGCCGGGGCTGAATCTTCTCGATGAAAACCTGCTGCTTGCGGTCCGCGGACAGATGGCACGCGGAGCCGCGTCCCTCGGGCAGCAGCGGACGCTCGTGCGTGCAGCGGCCACCGTCGACCAGGTCGACGTAGTCGCACCGCGGGTTGAACGCGCAGCCGGTGGGCGGGTTCAACAGGCTGGGCGGAGTGCCCGGGATGGGCCGCAGCGGCTCGCTCACATCGGAGGAGAGTCGCGGCATCGAGCCGAGCAGACCCCAGGTGTAGGGGTGCTCCGGCTGCTTGAGGACCTCACGGACGGAGCCGCGCTCCACGGCCCGGCCCGCGTACATCACCAGCAGGTCGTCGGCGACATTGGCGACCACGCCGAGGTCATGGGTGATCAGGATGATCGCGGAGCCGAACTCCTGCTGGAGATCCTTGAGCAGGTCGAGGATCTGCGCCTGGACGGTGACGTCCAGAGCCGTGGTCGGCTCGTCGGCGATCAGCAGCTCCGGGTTGCACACCAGCGACATGGCGATCATGGCGCGCTGGCGCATACCGCCGGAGAACTGGTGCGGGTAGTCGTCGACCCGGTTCTTGGGGTCGGGGATACCGACCTTGCCCAGCATCTCGATGGCCCGCGCGCGGGCCTCCTTCTTGCCGGCGCCGGTGTGCTTCATGAACGGTTCGGCGATCTGCCGGCCGACGGTGTAGTACGGCGACAGGGCGGTCAGCGCGTCCTGGAAGATCATCGCCATCTTGTTGCCGCGGAGCCTTTCGAGCTCCTTGGGCGAGACATCCGTGAGGTCCTGGCCGTCCAGCAGGATCTCACCGGTGATCTCGGTGGACTGCGGGTTGTGCAGTCCCAGGATGGACAGGTTGGTCACGGACTTGCCGGAGCCCGACTCCCCGACAATGCCGAGCGTCTTGCCGCGGGCCAGGTCGAAGGAGAGCCCGTCCACGGCCTTGACGATGCCGTCCTCGGTGGAGAAGTGGACGCGCAGATCGCGCACCGACAGGAACGCGTCCGGCTCGGTCGGGGCCGGGGCGTCCTCGGTCTTGGTGAGTGTGGTCACGGTCGTTCTCCTAGGACAGACGCACGCGCGGGTCGATAAGGGCGTACATCGCGTCCACGATGACGTTGAACAGAAGGATGAAGGCGGCGCTGACGATCATCACGCCCATGGTCAGCGGCAGGTCCTTGTTGAGGACCGAGTCACGGGCGAGCAGACCGATACCCGGCAGCCCGAAGGTGATCTCCGTGACCATCGCACCGCCGAACAGCGCGCCGAGGTCCATACCGAGAATGGTGACGATGGGGATGAGCGAGCCGCGCCACGCGTAGCGGAAGAAGACATAGCGGCTGGTCATGCCCTTGGCACGGGCCGCTCTGACATGTTCTTCCTGAAGCTGCTCGATCATGGTCGACCGTGACATACGGGTGTAGTTGGCGGTGAAGATCACCGACATCACGAACCAGGGGATCAGCAGGCCCATGAACCAGGCGCTCGGGCTCTCCGTGATGGGGACCCACTTCGGCTTGTCGAGCCATCCGGTGCTGTAGACGAAGAGTCCGAGCACGACCGGGCCGAGGAAGTAGATCTGGAGGGAGCTGAGCACCAGCGAGGCGGAGCTGAACGCCTTGTCGGTGGCGGTGCCCTTCTTCCACGCGGCCATCATGCCGGCGCCCAGGCCGACGATGAGGAAGACGATGAGGCCGCCGATGGAGAGGGAGAGCGTCAGGGGGAACCGGTCGACGATGGTGTCCCACACCAGCTGCTGGTTGTTGAAGGAGATTCCGAAGCAGGGCGCCGCGCAGTGCCCGACCGCGAAGTCCCGGCCGGCGAAGATACCGACCATGAAGTTCCAGAACTGCACCGGCACCGGCTTGTCGAGGCCGAGGTTCTGGTGAATGACCGCCAGCGCGTCCGGAGTGCAGTTCTTTCCACACGCGAGCAGAGCCGGGTCCTGCGGGATGGCGAAGAACATGAAGAACGTGACGGCACTGATCAGAAAGAGGGTCAGGACTGCGCCGAACGTCCGGCGAAGGAGGAATTGAAGCATGGCTGGTCGCTGCTCTCAGGACGGCGGCTGTGAGGAGGGGGTCGAGAGGAGAGGATCGGCGGCCCGGAGGTGCGCACTCCGCCGTGTGCGCACCTCCGGGTCCTGCCTACGCGGTGCTTACTTCTTCAGGTACAGACGCGTGACGTCGACGTAGCTGGAGTCCGCCGAGTAACGGAGACCACCGACGTTGGAGCCGAAGATCTGGAACACCTTGGTGAAGTAGATCGGCGCCGCCGGGTTGATGCGCTCCACGATGTCGTGGTGCAGCGCGGTCCACGCCTTCTGGGCCTCGGCCGGGTCCGTGATCTTCAGGATGCGGGCGATCTCGGCGTTGACCTTGGGGTCGTTGATGTGCGAGTAGATCGACGAGCCGTCCTGCAGCTGCGTGCCGTCGTACAGCGGCGGGAAGACCGTGGAGGCGGACGGCCAGTCCTGGCCCCAGCCGGTCATGTAGAGGTCGAGACCGTTGTTGACCTTGCCGACCTGCTCGTACCAGGTGGCGGAGTCGATCTCCTTCTTGACGACCTCAAGGCCGATGGCCTTCAGACGGTCGGCGATGACAACGGCCTGCTGCTGGCGGACCGGGGTGTTGCCGTACGCGTAGACGACCTTCTGGCCCTCGGCGCCGGCTTCCTTGATCAGCGACTTGGCCTTCTCAAGGTCACCGTTCGGCTTCTTCAGCTTGCCGAAGGGGTCGTAACCCTTCTCGTAACCCGGGGTGGTCGGGGACATCAGACCGGTCGCGGTCTCACCGCCGTACGCACCACCGTCGAGCTTGTAGATCTGCGCGCTCGGCAGGGCGTAGGTGATGGCGTCCCGGACCTTCTTGTCCTTCATCCGGTCCAGGTTGAAGTTCAGCTGCCACACGTAGGGCGCGTAGCCCTGGATCGTGCGCTTCATCGCTTCGGGGTCCTCGACGACCTTGCGCACCTGGTTGGTGGAGACCTGGCCCGTGAACATCACGGTGTTCTTGGCCTCGCCGCGGTCGGCCAGCAGGGTCTTGGTCTGGTCGTCGTCGTCGTGGTTGTACTCGATGTTGAAGCCGTCGACGTACTGGAGCCGGACCGAGTCGGTCTTCGGGTCCCAGTTCGTGTTCTTGACGAGCTTCATCGACTTGCCCGGCTTGAACTCCGCGATCTTGTACGGGCCGGTCGCGACCGGGGCCGTGTCGTACTTCTCCTTGGTGTCCGTCTTCTCGGGCACCACCGAGTAGCCGGGCATCGCGAGCGCCTGCGGCAGGTCGGGCTGGGCGTCCTTGAACTTGAAGACGACCGTCTTGGCGTCCGGGGTCGCCAGGACCGAGTCGGGCAGGTGCTTGCCCTTGTACGGACCGTCGGGCAGCGCCTTGCGGTACGTGGTGCCCGTGCCGGACAGCCACTGCTGGACGTAGGTCGGGCCGTCCGTGATGAACGGGGCGTACATCCGCTCGATGCTGTGGCGGACGTCGGCCGAGGTGATCGCGGAACCGTTCTGGTCCTTCAGCCCGTCCTTGAGCGTGAAGGTCCAGGTCTTGCCGCCGTCGCTCGCCTTGCCGGAGTCGGTGGCCAGGTCGCCGACGAGGGTCTGGTTGCCCTCGTCGTCCTCCTGGTACTGCGTCAGACCGCGCTGGAGCAGACGGCTGAGCAGCTTGCCGTCACTGACGTAGATCTGGGCCGGGTCCAGGTGGGAGAAGTCGGCCTCCTGGAAGACCGTCATGGTCCCGCCCGGCTTGGCACCGGGGACCGCGGCGGCCGGGCCGGTGGATGCCTTGGCGTCGCCGTAGGTGACGGCCGCGGACTGCTTGGCGGCGTCCTCCTGCGTCTTGCTCTTGTCCTTGCTGCCGCCGCCGCTGTCGTTGCCGCCACAGGCGGTCAGCGCCAGCGAGCCGGCCGCCAGGGCGACGATGACAGCACGTGTCTTGCGCGTGCCAAAGATGCTCATGGTGATGAGTACCTATCTGTCAGTAGTGATCCAACTGTGCTGCCTGGCGCATCCGGCACGGACCGGCGCCCGGGTGGCAGCTGTCCCCTCAGCTGAACGTCAGCGTCCGGACTTCGGGTCGAAGGCGTCCCGGACCGAGTCGCCCAGGAGGTTGAACGCCACGACGAAAATGACCATGGCGACACCCGGGAAGACCATGTAGGCGGGGTCCTGCTCGTAGATGTCGGCCCCCGTGGCGAACATCCGGCCCCAGTCAGGCGTGGGTTCGACGAAGCCGACACCCACGAAGGAGAGGAAGGCCACCGAGAGGATGGTGGACGGAAGCAGCAGCGTGGCCTGCACCAGGATCGGTGTGACCAGATTCGGTAGCAGCTCCTTGCGGATGATGCGCCAGGGCGAAGCACCCGCGATCTTGGCGGCCTCCACGAACTCCCGTTCACGCAGGGAGAGGGTGGCGGCACGGATCAACCGGGACAGCCCCATCCAGCCCAGGAACGAGAGCACCGCGATGATCGCTCCGGCGCGGAGAGCCGTGGGGGTCTCCTCGTCCGGACGTACGAAGGCGGCCACGACCACCGGCATCGAGGCGATGAAGAACAACTGGCTGGGGAAACCCAGCAGGAAGTCCGTCAGCCGGCCCAGCCAGTAGTCGACCTTGCCGCCGTAGTAACCACCCACGAGCCCGATCAGCACACCCACGACGACCATCAGGATGGTCGCCGCCAAGGCGGTGTAGATCGAGGTGCGCATGCCGTAGATCAGCTGCATGAACACATCGCGGCCGAGGTTGGGCTCGATACCGAACCAGTGATCGGCGGAAATGCCGCCGAAGGTGCCGGTCGGCATGTTGAACTCGTCGAGCAGATCAAGACTGTCCTGGCCGTACAGGGTGTACGCGTCCTTGCCGTACACCATCTTGATCAACGGCGCGAGGAGCGCGATCACGAAGAAGAAGATGACGATGACGGCGGCGACGACCCCGGTACGGTCACGCTTGAAGCGGCGCCACATCAACTGCCCGGGAGAGAGCCCGGTCAGTGTCTTGGCCTCCTGGGTCCCGTCCTTCGACCCACCCTTGGCGTCGGGGACGGTGGACGCCTCGGCGCCCTCGGTCTGTACTGGACTTGTCACGATCGCTCGTCCCCCGTGGGGATCACTACCGCGCGCCCGACCCATTTGGTGCTGATGGCACCACGCATGGGGTCCTCCTCATGAGTCCACTTGTCACAACCAAGAAGGGCACTGTCTACGCGCGCTGACACCCCTGACAGTGCGCGTTTTCAAGTCACCCCGAAGTGTGCTCGTAAGCCCACGCCCCCCACAGCGCATGACCCATTGACCCGAGCTCAATGGCCAACTATTAAGTACGACCGGGCCGTAAACCACACTTAAAGGGTCTCGTTTTGGCAACATCGACACCCCTCGTCCGCCCGAAATCCGGACAAAGTTATCCCAGGCAGACACCCGCGAAACGGACCGTTAACACACCATCCGGTGACCACCGGCCGATAATCGGACGCTGCCCGCAAAAACGAACTTGACGTCAAGCCGCTGCGAAGTCATCCGAAATCGTCTCGCTCCGGAGCGGCGGAACGGGCGACGGCCCGGCCGCCGCGTATCGCGGTGGCCGGGCCGTCGTACCGTCCGGGCGGCAGGCGCCGTAACGCCTGCCCCCGTCGCGTCAGGCGTGCTTGGCGCGCGAGGCGGTACGGCCGCGCTGCTTCTGGTCCAGGACGACCTTGCGGATCCGGACGGTCTCCGGCGTGACCTCGATGCACTCGTCGTCGCGGCAGAACTCCAGGGACTGCTCCAGGGAGAGCTTCCGCGCCGGCACCACGTTCTCCGTGGTGTCCGCGGAGGCGGCGCGCATGTTGGTGAGCTTCTTCTCCTTGGTGATGTTCACGTCCATGTCGTCGGCGCGTGAGTTCTCACCGACGATCATGCCCTCGTAGACCTCGGTGCCTGCCTCGGTGAAGATGACACCGCGCTCCTGGAGGTTGACCATCGCGAACGGCGTCACCGAGCCCGAACGGTCCGCCACCAGCGAGCCGTTGTGACGGGTGCGCAGCTCGCCGAACCACGGCTCGTGGCCCTCGAAGATCGAGTGGGCGATGCCCGTACCGCGGGTCTGGGTCAGGAACTCCGTACGGAAGCCGATGAGTCCGCGAGACGGAACGATCCACTCCATACGGATCCAGCCCGAGCCGTGGTTGGTCATCGTCTCCATACGGCCCTTGCGGGTCGCCATCAGCTGCGTGATGGCGCCGAGGTGCTCCTCGGGGGAGTCGATCGTCATGCGCTCGATCGGCTCATGCGTCTTGCCGTCGACCTGCTTGGTGACCACCTCGGGCTTGCCGACGGTCAGTTCGAAGCCCTCACGGCGCATCTGCTCGACGAGGATCGCCAGCGCCAGCTCGCCGCGGCCCTGGACCTCCCAGGCGTCGGGGCGCTCGGTGTCCAGGACACGGAGCGAGACGTTACCGATCAGTTCACGGTCGAGACGGTCCTTGACCTGGCGGGCGGTGACCTTGTGGCCCTTGCCGCCCTTGCCGACCAGCGGCGAGGTGTTCGTACCGATGGTCATCGAGATGGCGGGCTCGTCGACCGTGATCAGCGGCAGCGCGATCGGGTTCTCCGGGTCGGCCAGGGTCTCGCCGATCATGATGTCCGGGATACCGGCGATGGCACAGATATCACCGGGGCCGGCCTTCTCGGCCGCCTTGCGGGTGAGCGCCTCGGTCATCAGCAGCTCGGTGATACGGACGTTGGACTTCGTACCGTCACGCTTGATCCAGGTGACGGTCTGGCCCTTCTTCAGCTCACCCTGCTCGACGCGGCACAGCGCGATACGGCCGAGGAAGTTGTCGGCGTCCAGGTTGGTGACATGCGCCTGGAGCGGTGCCTCCTCGTCGTACTCCGGTGCCGGTACGTGCGACAGGATCGTGCTGAAGAACGGCTCCAGGCTGTCGCTGTCGGCCGGGACCGAACCGTCCTCCGGCTTGGTCAGCGAGGCGACGCCGTCCCGCGCGCAGGCGTAGACGATCGGGAACTCGATCTGCTCCTCGGTCGCGTCCAGGTCCAGGAAGAGGTCGTACGTCTCGTCGACGACCTCGGCGATCCGGGAGTCAGGGCGGTCCGTCTTGTTGATACAGAGGATGACCGGCATCTTCGCCTGGAGCGCCTTGCGGAGCACGAAACGGGTCTGCGGAAGCGGGCCCTCCGAGGCGTCGACGAGGAGCACGACGGCGTCGACCATCGACAGCCCGCGCTCGACCTCGCCGCCGAAGTCGGCGTGGCCGGGGGTGTCGATGATGTTGATCGTGATGGGGTCGCCACCCGTCTTCGGGTGGTACTTCACGGCCGTGTTCTTGGCCAGGATCGTGATGCCCTTCTCACGCTCCAGGTCGTTCGAGTCCATCATCCGGTCGTCGAGGTGCTCGGCGGCGTGCGCGGCGAAAGCACCGGCCTGCTTCAGCATGGCGTCGACCAGAGTGGTCTTGCCATGGTCGACGTGGGCGACGATGGCGACGTTACGGATGTCGTGGCGCGTGGGCATGCTGGCTGGCGCTTCTCTCGATCGTGGGATGCGGCGTTGTTGTTCCTCGTACGCCCGCCGGGCGGACACGCCACGGCTAGTCCCATGGTACGGGGCCGAGGCGTCACGGGCTTCCCAGCCCGATCGGAGAGGCCGAAATCACGGTGTGCGGGCGCTGTACGGGCGCTGTGTCAACGCCGTACGGGCGCGGTGCTGAGGCTGTGCGACGGCACCTGGGGAGGTGCGGGAGGGTGTGGAGCTGCCCGGGTCAGGACAGAAACGAGCTTGCCCGCCGGAGAGGCCGGCGGGCAAGCGAATTGATGGGGTTCTGAGCTTCCGATACCGCCCTGACCTGCGGTTTCGAAAACAGAACCGTTTTTCTTCTCCCGATCTTCGCCCGACGTACGCCTGCGTTGCCGCTTTCGTCGCCGGTTCTTCGCTACTTCTTCTTCTTCGAGTCCGGGCCGCCGGCCCCGCCCTCTCTGAATCCGATGTCCTGGTAGCGAGGAGTCTGGAAGCCGAAGGCTCCCGCGTTCACGACCGTCGGCTTCACCGCGACCAGCTGCGGACGCTGGTAGAGGGGGATGGATCCGGCCGCGGCCCAGATACGGGCGTCGGCCTGCCTGACCAGATCGCGGGACTTGCCCTCGTTCAGCTCGGCGGCGGCGCTGGCGAAGAGCTGGTCGATGTGGTCCGTACCGACGCGGGTGTAGTTCTGCTCCACCAGCAGCGAACCGTCGCTGGCGGGCACGGGCTTGGCGTAGATCGGCCGGCCGTCGGTCGCCGGGAAGGCGCTGGCGGGCCAGGAGTAGAGCGCCAGGTCGTAGTGGCCCGAGGCGACGTGGTCCTTGAAGTACTCCTCGTCCGCGACCTTGGTGATCTCCGTACCCACACCGATGCGGTCGAGCATCCGCGAGATCCGCTCGCCGACGGCGCGCAGCGACTCGGCGCCCGCGCCGGCGGGCAGTACGAAGCGCAGGCTGAGCGGCTTTCCGTCCTTGCCGAGCGGGCCGCTCGGGACGGTCGGGACGGAGGAGGACGGGGAGGGGGAGGCGGCGGCCGTGCCACGCGGGGCGTAGGCGCCCGCCACACCCCCCGGCTTCTTGTCGGAGTCGTCCACGGCGGCGGCCTGGCGGAGCAGCACGGCGCCCTGGAGGCGGGCGACGGACGCGGGGGCGAGGACCTGTGTGGCGTACTCGGGACGGGGGGCCGTCTTGCCGGGCTTGTCGTCACCGACGATGTACAGGCCCTCGTCGGAGGGGACGTCGGCCGCGTACTTGTCGTCGTGCTCGTCGCCCTTCTTCTTGGCCGCGTCCTTGTTGTCGTCCTTGTCGTCGTCCTTGTCGCCCTTCTTCTTCTCCTCGGCGGCGACCTTCTCCTCGTACTTCCGCTTCTGCTCCTCGGCCCTCTTCTTCTCGGCCTCTTCGGTCTTGGCGTCGGGCCGCTTCGCCTGGGCCGCCGCCTCGGCCTCCTCCTCGGTCAGCTCCTCGTCGCCCTCCTCGCCCTCCTCGGTCCTCTTCTTCTGGGCCTTGCTGCCTGCCTTGGCGGCGGCGACCTTCTTCTTCGCCCCGTCCGGCGTCCAGCCGGCGTCGGCCAGCAGCGCCTGTGCCTCAAGGGTGTCCTGCTTGCCGAGCGCCTCGCTGGCGTCCGAGTACGCCTTTTGGCCCATCAGCGCCAGATGGCTGCCGGGCGGCTTCGCGGGCAGTCCGAGCGGCTTGAGCACCGTGTCGGCCAGTTCCTGGCGGTTGATCGCACGGGCCACCGCCCGCCGTACCCGCTCATCCGCGAGCGGTCCCGACTCGCCGTTCAGCGCGAGCTGCGTGAACGCGGGCTCCAGCGACTTCCGGACCTCCCAGCCGAGCAGTCCCTTCTGCTCCCGCGCGTACCGCACGATGGACTCGGCCTTCCGCTTGCGCGCCTCCACCGCCGCCTCGGCCGCCTCCTCGTCGGAGCCGTTGGCCAGCGCCCAGGACCGAAGCGCGGAGCCCGGGGTGATGGCGACGCCCGGACCGTGGGTGAGCGGCTGCCCGCCGCCGGACTCGGCGTCCTTCCCCGCGCCCTTCTCGGCTTCCTTCTCGGCGCCCTTCTCGGCTTCCTTCTCCGCGTCCTTCTCCGCCAGGGCCATGCGCTTGACGACGCCGCTGTCGATCTCGACGATGTCGACCTTGCGGGCGGCGAGCGCCGCCGCGCTCTCGCCCCTGGGCACCGTGCGCATGACCAGCTGGTCGAGCTTGGCGGGCTCTCCCCACCAGTGAGGGTTACGGGCGAGCGTGGTCTCCTTGGCCTTGCCGTCCACCTTCTTGACGGTGAAGGGGCCGGCCGTCACCTTCAGGTTCTTCCTGGCACCGTCGTTGAACGCGTTGGGCTTCCCCATCACGTCCTTGGGATAGAGCGGGCTGAACAGCGATTCCCAGTCGGCGTAGGGCTTGTTGAAGGTGACCCTGACCTCAAGGTTGTTGGCGCCGCGCTCGATCTTCTCGATCCGCTCGTACCCGGCGTTGCGTGCCGTCCAGTACGCGGAGTCCTTGCCGCGCAGCGCACGCCACTGCGCCACGAAGTCCGGCGCCCCGATCTCCCGGCCGTTGCTCCAGACCGCCTGCTGGTTGAGCTTGTAGAGCACGACCTGCTTGGGCTCGCGTTCGACGATCTTGGCGGATTCCAGATAGTCGGGGTTGCGCTGGGGCCGGCCGCTTTTGTCGAGTGTGAAGAGGGCGGGCAGTACGGCACCGGCGATCCGGCTCGTGGCCGCGTCCGCGTCGGCCTGGTAGCTGTTGAGTGTCGCGGGCATGGTGTCGACCGCCCAGCGCATGGTGCCGCCCTGGGCGACGCCGTCACGTTTCACGGCCGCGATGTCCGGGGCGGCGGCGGCCGAGGGCTCGCTTCCCTCCTCCTCCGAGGTGCACGCGGACAGGGCCCCCAGGGCGAGTACACCGGTGGTGAGAAGCGCGACGGAGCGGAGTGTTCGGGAGCGGAGCGTTCGGGAGCATGTCCTCCCGCGTGGGGCGCCGACGTGGGACATGGCTTGTACCTCTTCGTCCTGTTTGTGGAATTTAGAGATGATCACACCTATTTGCCCACTCACTGAAGGGGACCGCGAGTCAGCGGCGGCGCAGACACGGCGTGACGTGCGAACAAACCCACCCATGCGGCCCAACGCGCCCGGGCCCGGCGCTTGGCTCAAAGCGCACCCGGGACGGACCGGCTCGCCAGAAAACTAGTGACCTACGACTTCCCAACCGGGGATGTGACACGGAACACTCTCAGGCGCACGGAACACGCTCAGGCGCACACAGAGAGCCGTCCGAGGGGTGACCCTCGCGATTCCCGCATGCCACCCGAGACCGTGGAAGTGAGGGCAACTCATGTCCCTGCAAGACGATGTGGCGGCAGTCAAGCGCTGCCTGGACGACCTGGTCCGCACGGTCGGACGGCTGGAGCGGAATCTCGCGCTCCAGCGTGAGAACGAGTCCCGACCCCAGCCGGCCGGCCGCGTCGACGACCTGGTGACCATCCCCGACACCCCGTACAACAGCGCGCTGTGGACGGACTCGGACGACGAGGGCCTGGGCGTACGCGACCGGCGAGCTCCCTAGCGACCCAGACGTCAGGAGTCCTCGTTGGCCACCGGTACAGAACCCCCCGCCGTCAGTACGGGCCCATCCGGCAGTACGGGCCCATCCGGCAGTACCGGCGCATCCGGCGGTACGGGCGTGCACAGCGCGTCGCGCGCCGCCATCGCGCCCCGCCATCTGCGGACGGACCGCTGGTGGCTGGCGCCCGCCATGACCGCCGCCGGGCTGTTCGCCTTCATCGTGTACTCGACCTGGCGGGCGTTCGCGAACAGCGACTACTACGCGGCGCCGTATGTCTCACCGTTCTACTCGCCCTGTCTGGCGGAGAACTGCGCGCCCATGCGGAACGGCCCCAACTGGGAGATCTTCGGCAGTTGGTGGGGCCTGTCCCCCGCGCTGCTGATCCTGATCTTCCCGCTGGGTTTCCGGCTGACCTGCTACTACTACCGTAAGGCGTACTACCGCGGCTTCTGGGCCTCGCCGCCCGCCTGCGCCGTCGCCGAGCCCCACGCGAAGTACACAGGTGAGACCCGCTTCCCGCTGATCCTGCAGAACATCCACCGGTACTTCTTCTACGCGGCCGTGCCGGTCGCCGGCATCCTCACGTACGACGCGGTGCTCACCTTCCGGGACGCGGAGTACGCCTGGGGGCATATGGGTCTCGGCTCGCTGATCTTCCTCGCCAATACCGTGCTGATTTGGGCGTACACGCTCTCCTGCCACTCCTGCCGGCACATCATCGGCGGCCGGCTTCGGCACTTCTCGAAGCATCCGGTGCGCTACCGGCTGTGGGGCTGGGCCGGGAAGCTCAACAACCGCCATATGCAGCTCGCGTGGGCCTCGCTGATCAGCGTCGCCCTCTGCGACTTCTACGTGTACCTGCTGGCCACCGGAGCCTTCGACGACCCCCGCCTCTTCTGACGGCCCCGCCGCTTCTGACGGTCCCGCCTCTTCTGACGATTCGCGCCTCTTTTTAGGGAGAGCCATCCGATATGACGCAACTCGAACGCCGGCAGTGGGACGTCGTGGTGGTGGGTGCGGGAGGAGCGGGTCTGCGCGCCGCCATCGAGGCGCGCGAGCGGGGCGCTCGTACCGCGGTCATCTGCAAGTCCCTCTTCGGCAAGGCCCATACGGTGATGGCCGAGGGCGGGATCGCCGCCTCCATGGGCAATGTGAACTCCGGTGACAACTGGCGGGTGCACTTCCGCGACACCCTGCGCGGCGGCAAGTTCCTCAACCAGTGGCGGATGGCGGAGCTGCACGCCCAGGAGGCGCCGGACCGCGTCTGGGAGCTGGAGACCTGGGGCGCGCTGTTCGACCGTACGCCCGACGGAAAGATCTCCCAGCGCAACTTCGGCGGACATGAGTACCCGCGTCTCGCCCATGTCGGCGACCGTACGGGTCTGGAGCTCATTCGTACGCTCCAGCAGAAGATCGTCGCGTTGCAGCAGGAGGACTTCCGCGAGTACGGGGACTACGAGGCGCGGCTCAAGGTCTACCAGGAGTGCACGGTCACCCGGATCCTGAAGGAGGGCGGCGGCCAGGGGGACGGCGGCGGGGCCGAGGGGGCCGTGGACGGCGGGTCGGGAGAGGACGGCGGCGGCTCGGGCGGCGGCGGTCGGGTCGCGGGGGCGTTCTGTTACGAGCGGGAGTCCGGCCGGTTCTTCGTGCTGGAGGCCCCGTCCGTCGTGCTCGCCACGGGCGGCATCGGCAAGTCCTTCAAGGTGACCTCGAACTCCTGGGAGTACACCGGCGACGGCCACGCGCTGGCGCTGCTCGCGGGTGCTCCCCTCCTCAACATGGAGTTCGTACAGTTCCACCCGACCGGAATGGTCTGGCCGCCCTCGGTCAAGGGCATCCTGGTCACCGAATCGGTACGCGGCGACGGCGGGGTGCTGCGCAATTCCGAGGGCAAGCGGTTCATGTTCGACTACATCCCGGATGTCTTCAAGGAGAAGTACGCGGAGTCGGAGGACGAGGGCGACCGCTGGTACGAGGACCCGGACCACAACCGGCGTCCCCCCGAGCTGCTCCCCCGCGACGAGGTGGCCCGCGCCATCAACTCCGAGGTCAAGGCGGGCCGCGGCTCTCCGCACGGCGGTGTCTTCCTCGATGTCTCGACGCGGATGCCCGCCGAGGTGGTCCGGCGCCGGCTGCCTTCGATGTACCACCAGTTCAAGGAGCTGGCGGATGTCGACATCACCGCGGAGGCCATGGAGGTCGGCCCCACCTGCCACTACGTGATGGGCGGGATCGCCGTCGACTCGGAGACCGCCGCCGCGCCCGGGGTGGCCGGGCTGTACGCGGCGGGCGAGGTCGCGGGCGGAATGCACGGTTCCAACCGGCTCGGCGGGAATTCCCTCTCCGACCTGCTGGTCTTCGGCAGGCGGGCGGGGCTGCACGCCGCGGCATACGCGGCCGGGCTCGACGTACGCCCGGCGCTGGACGCGGGGCAGATCGACGCGGCGGCGGAGGAGGCGCTGCGGCCGTTCAGCGCGGGTGACCGAGGTGGTGTGGGTGACCGAGGTGGCGTGGGTGGCGGGGGCGGTCCAGGGGCTTCGGCCGACCGGCCCGTGGAGAATCCGTACACCCTCCATCAAGAGCTCCAGCAGACGATGAACGACCTGGTCGGCATCATCCGGCGGGAGCAGGAGATGGAGCAGGCGCTGGAGAAGCTGGCCGAGCTGCGCGAGCGGGCGGGCCGGGCCGGGGTCGAGGGCCACCGCCAGTTCAACCCCGGCTGGCACCTCGCGCTCGATCTGCGGAACATGCTGCTGGTCAGCGAGTGCGTCGCACGGGCGGCCCTGGAACGTACCGAGAGCCGGGGCGGCCACACCCGTGAGGACTGGCCCGGCATGGACTCCGACTGGCGCCGGGTGAATCTGTACTGCCGGCTCGCCGGTACGGAGGAGGGCGCGGCCACCGATCCCGCGGCCGGCCGTATCGCGCTCACGCGCCGAACGACCGAGCCCATACGTCCCGACCTGCTCGCCCTGTTCGAGAAGGAAGAGCTGGTCAAGTACCTCGCCGAAGAGGAGCTTCACGAGTGAGTGCGAGCACGAGCACAGGTACGGGCACGAGCGCGGGCACGGGCACGGGCGCGGGCACGGGCACGGGCGCGGGCACGGGCACGGGCGCGGGCACAGGCACGAGCGCGAGCGCGTCGTCGGCATACGAGGCCAAGTTCCGGGTCTGGCGGGGCGACGCCGAGGGCGGTGAGCTGACGGACTTCGCCGTCGAGGTGAACGACGGGGAGGTGGTCCTCGACATCATCCACCGGCTCCAGGCGACCCAGGCGGCGGATCTGGCGGTGCGCTGGAACTGCAAGGCGGGCAAGTGCGGTTCGTGCAGCGCGGAGATCAATGGCCGGCCGCGGCTGATGTGCATGACCCGGATGTCCGTCTTCTCGCGCGAGGAGACGATCACGGTCACCCCGCTGCGGGCCTTCCCGGTGATCCGGGATCTGGTGACGGACGTCTCCTTCAATTACGCGAAGGCGCGGGAGGTGCCGTCGTTCGTACCGCCGCCGGGGGTGGCGGCCGGTGAGTACCGGATGCAGCAGGTGGATGTGGACCGCTCGCAGGAGTTCCGTAAGTGCATCGAGTGCTTCCTGTGCCAGGACACCTGCCATGTGGTGCGCGATCACGAGGAGAACAAGACCGCCTTCGCCGGGCCGCGCTTCCTGATGCGGGTGGCCGAGCTGGACATGCATCCGCTGGACGCGGCCGGGGAATCGGGGCTCGACCGGAAGAAGACCGCCCAGGACGAGCACGGCCTGGGCTACTGCAACATCACCAAATGCTGTACGGAAGTGTGCCCGGAGAACATCAAGATCACCGACAACGCGCTGATTCCGCTCAAGGAACGGGCCGTGGACCGGAAGTACGACCCGTTGGTGTGGCTGGGCAACAAGATCCGGCGGCGCGGCGAGTGAGGTAGCCGGGTGGATACCTGGTGGTACCTGTAACTGGCGATACCTGTTCCTGGCGGTACCTGTAACTGGTGGTACCTGTACCTGGTGGACAGCGGAGACGGGAGGGGCCCTTGATTCCGGGCCCCTCCCGTCTGTGACGCGTCACGCGTCAGCCGAGGAGCTTCACGATCGCCTCGGTGGTCCCGGTCTCACCGAGCCGCGGAAAGATCTTCTCGACGCTGTTGAGGTGCGCGCCCTCGTCCATGTCGGCGACCGCGTCGACGGCGACGGTGACGTGGTAGCCGTGCTCATGCGCGGCACGGGCGGTCGACTCGACACCGATGCTGGTGGCGATACCCGTCATCACGACCTGGGTGACGCCCCGGCGGCGCAGCTGGAGGTCGAGATCGGTGCCGTGGAAGGCGCCCCACTGCTGCTTGGTGACCACGATGTCGCTTTCCTGGACGCCCAGTTCGGGCACGAGGTCGGCCCAGTCGGCGGGGGGCTGCTCGCCGCGCGCGGGAGCCTCGGTACGGCCGGGCGCGCCGCCGGTGACACGTACGAACACGACGGGCAGCCCCCTGGCACGGAAGGCGGCGGCGAGTTCGGCGGAGCGCGCGACGACGTCGGAGGACGGGTGGGGGACGGTGGGCAGGGAGGCGATGCCCTTCTGGAGGTCGATGACGACCAGGGCGGTCTTGGGGTCGATGGTGGTGACGGTCATGGTGGTGCTCCTCGCGGTGCGGGAGGGGGGTTGGGGGGTCGGGGTGTCGGGGGCTGAGGGTTGGGGGTTGGGGGTTGGGGGTTGGGGGTTGGGGGGTGGGCTGAGGGTTGGGGGCTGAGGGGCTGGGGTGGTGTCGGGGGTTGGCGGTTGCCGGAGGGCGCTCAGCGCCTGGACCGCTGGTACGTCGCGTGTGCCTCCGTGTCACTCACCGCGCGCCACCAGCCGCTCCAGCAGAGCCGCGGCCTCGGCCAGCGTCCGGCGCTCCGCGCCGTCCAGTTCGCCCGCGATCGCCTCGGAGAGCCAGCCCTGCTTGGCCGCGCGGACCGCGGCGAGCGTGCGGCGGCCGGTTTCCGTGACCGAGACGACGGACTGCCGGCCGTCGCCGGGGTCGGGCGTCCGCTCGACCATGCCCTGACCCTCCAGGGCCCCGAGGGTCAGCCGCAGGGACTGCGGACGTACGTACTCGGCGCGGGCCAGCGCGGCCGTGGTCGACGGCCCTTCGCCGACCAGCCGTGCCAGAACCGAGTGCTGGGAGGGCGTGAGCCCGCTGTCCGGTGAGGTCGTGCGCAGCCGTCGCATCAGCCTGCGGACCACGGCGGTGAGATCGGCGGCGACCTGCTCCGCGGTCGGGTCTCCGGGTCGCTCGGACTCCTCGTGCATCCGTCCACCGTAGGAGGTAGACAGAAAAGCTTGCAAGTTTACCTGTCATTCTTGACCGGATCCTGGCTCTGGCCAGGGGCCGCCTTGCTCCCCGGACAGCACGGCGCCTAGGGTGAATGCGCTTTCATGACACACGCATCCGCGCGTACGCGTCGCCGAGGGCGAGAAGGCGGCGGAAGCGGCGGAAGCGCCGGAAGCGGCGAAGAATCAGCGGATATCAGCGAAGAAGGGGACGGTCGGTCGGGTGAGTGCCCCCACGGTGTACGACGTCGCCGAGCGGTCCGGCGTCTCCATTGCGACGGTCTCGCGGGTGTACCGGAACCCCGATTCCGTACGCGCCCAGACCCGCGACCGGGTACTGGAAGCGGCGCGCGCGCTCGGTTACGTACCCAGCGGAAACGCGCGCGGTCTGGCCAGCAGAACCACCGGCGTACTCGGGCTCTGCTTCAACGACTACTCCGATCCGGACGCCGAGACGGATGCCGAGGCGGTCGACGCGTATGACGACTCCGCGGTGATGCTCTACTCGGACCAGATCATCCGGGGCATGGAGCGGGCCGCGCGGCGGCACGGCTACGCGCTGCTGATCGCGGCGTCCCTGAAGGGCGGTCCTGAGTCGCTGGTGGCGAAGGTCGCCGGGCGGGTCGACGGATTCGCCGTACTGGCTCGGACCGTCCCCACCGAGGACCTTGAGGTGATCTCGCGCCGGCTGCCGGTGGTGATGCTGGCCGGGCCGCGCGAGATCGACCATCTCGACCACATCGAGGCGGCCAACTCCGACGGCGAAAGAGAACTGACCCGCCATCTGATCCGTGATCACGGCTTGCGCAGGCTCGTCTTCGTCGGCGGTGAGAAGGATTCACCGGATGCGGAGGCGCGGTTTCGGGGGTTCAGGGACGCCTGCGCCGAGGCCGGACTGCCGGTCCCGGACGAACCCGATCTGCGTGCGGGGATGATGACCCAGGCCGAGGGAGAACGGGCCGCCGAGAAGCTGCTCGACCGCGCGGACCGGGACGGTGGGCGCCCGCAGGCGATGCTCTTCGCCAACGACCAGATGGCGATCGGCGCACTCCACGCACTGGAGCGGCGCGGGGTACGGGTACCCGAGGACATCGCGGTCACGGGCTTCGACGGGATCCCGCTGAGCCGGATGGTGCGGCCGGCGCTGACGACCGTACGCCAGCCGATCCGCCGGCTCGGCGAGGAGGCGGTGGAACTGCTCGTACAACGACTCGCGGAACCGACGCGCGAACCGGTCTCCCTGATGCTCCCGGTCGCGGTGGCCCGCAGGGCGAGCTGCGGGTGCGGGTAACTGCGGGTGCGGGGTGGGCTGTTGGTGGTTGGCGCCAGGTCAGTGCCGAGGGGTAGTCGGGGTGACCGGGGACGTGTGGATGCGGGTGGGGGCCGCCCCTGATCTTTGAGTTTCGCGGTTGCGGGTCGGGCGTCAAGGGCGCTCCTACGTCGCGTCGGCTGCGCCGATTCCGCTTCGCTCCACCCTGGACACCCAACCCTCCACCGCAAGTGCAGCTTTGAAGGGGGGCGGCCCGGGGGGAGGGGTCCCCGGAGAAGCACCCATGTGCCGGGGGCCGGTTGCCGACCGCAGGTCGGTGGGTGGTCTGCGCGGCAGTGGAGTGGGGCGGCCCAGCCCCGGCAAAGCGACTGATCCCCGTGGGTGGCCGGGACTCATGCCCCGCTGTGCGGGCCCGTTGTCGGGTGGCACCTGCTGGCAAGGGCGGACGGGCCCGCAGCCAGACCCATATGTCCCGGTTTGCTGGGCTGTTCTCGGGTGCTCCGCCGGGTTATGTGTCCAGTGTTCGGTTAACCGGGCCTCACCACGCATCACCACCTTTCCTGCGGCAATGCGTGCCGCTGATGGCTGTGATTAGCTTGAAGTGTCTACTGTCGGTTCCTGGGCAGGAAGGCGACAAGATGAGTGACACGTTCGCTCCGCTGCCCGACTTCGCGATCGGTCCGGAAATTCCCTCTTCGGGTTACCTCACGACAGACCTCGGGGGCGGCCTCTACGGTGTTACCAGCGGCCTCGTGAATACGATGTTCCTGGTGACCAAGCAGGGAGTTGTGGTGCTCGACGCACCACGGGACCTCGGTGATCGACTCCTGACAGCCATCGGTGAGGTGACGCCGAAGCCCGTGACGCACATCGTGTACAGCCACGCTCATGCGGATCACATCGGTTCAGCACACCTTTTCCCGGGAAGTCCCACGGTGGTCGCGCATGAACTGACCGGGAACCTGCTCAAGATGGCGAATGATCCGCATCGCCCCTTGCCGAACGAGACGTTCAGTGGACGCCGGCATGTGCTGAATCTGGGCGGAGAGCGCCTGGTGCTGGAGTATCCCGGCGACTTCCACCAGCCGGGAAACCTGTTCGTTCACGCGCCGGACCACCGAGTTCTCGCGGTGATCGACAGTTTCACCGTCAAGTCCGCCCCATTTTTCCGGCTGCTGTTCACCTCGCATGTGCCAACATATACTGCCGCACTGAATTGGATACTCGACTATCCATTCGAAACAATTGTGACGGGTCACATGTCACAGTTCGGCACACCGGAAGACGTCGAGACCACAAAAGAGTACGTTGCCGATCTGCATTCGTCCGCCCGAAGAGCACTCGAAGTGGTCAACTACGACAATGCGGTGCGGCACGTGCCGCCAGATAACCGGCAAGCGCAGCTCAAGGTATATGTTGACGCAGTTGTCGAAACAGCCGCCGATATCATGCCGAAATCATGGATGAATCGCCTGGGGGGATTCGATATCTTCCTGAAGGACAACGTGAATGTGGTCGTCTGGAGTCTGTTGAACGACTGACCCGCCCCCGGCCGACGATGCGTCCTGTCTTCGGTTAACCCGTCCCCACGACACATGACCACCTCCCACCGGCCCACTGGCCGCCTCCTGAGTCACACCCACCCCACCACCCACACACCCCCACCAGCGGGGCATGAATCCCGACCGTCCACGGGGGTCAGACGCTTTGCCGGGGCTGGGCCGCCCCACTCCACTGCCGCGCAGACCACCCACCGACCTGCGGTCGGCAACCGGCCCCCGCAACAGAGGTGCTTTCCCGGGGACCCCTCCCCCCGGGCCGCCCCCCTTCAAAGCTGCACTTGCGGTGGAGGGTTGGGTGTCCAGGGTGAAGCGAAGCGGAATCGGCGCAGCCGACGCGACGTAGGAGCGCCCTTGACGCCCGACCCGCAACCGCGAAACTCAAAGATCAGGGGCGGCCCCCACCCGAGACCACACGTCCCGGCCCGCCACGACTACCCCTCGGCACGAACCCACACCCGAAGTCCCCCCTCACCCACCCCCCAACCACCCCCCGAAAAAGCGCCCATCCGCCGCCCGCAGCTCCGCCTCCTCCCGCTCGCTCCCCGCGTGCTCGAAGTGGCCGGCCGTCAGGACGTGCAGTTCGCGGGGGCCCGCGAGCGCGTTGTATACGGCGAACTGGCCCGGCGGCGGGACCGACGGGTCGAACAGGGCCGGTGCGACCATCATCGGGATCCGGAGCCTGCTCGCGGCCGTGGCGGCGTCGAAGTACGGGAGTACGTCCGCGATCCCGGGGTGATCGCGGTGGTGGACGCGTACCGCCTCCCCACTCCCGACGCAGGGCAGGGTCAGCCGCAGCGGGTGGTTGCCGAAGGTCGGTACCGTCAGCCGACCGCAGACGAAGCGGTCGTCCCAGGGCAGTGCCAGCGCACCGAGGCCGCCGCCGAAGCTCTCGCCCGCGTAACCGAGCCGGGCGCCCCGTGGCGTCACCAGTTCCGGTACCAGTTCGAGCAGCGCGGACGCGGCGCACCACAGGTCGGCCACACAGTCGCCGATGACATAGGTGTCACGGGACTCGATGCCGTGCAGGACATGACGGTCGGCCTCACCCGGGAGGGCGGGTCTGCGGCTGCGGCTGCCCATCCCCCGTACACAGGGCAGGATCGCCGCCCCGTCCGGCAGCGGAAGCGGCACGTCCCGTCCGGTCTCCTGGCGTCCGCCGTAGCCGTGGCCGATGACGAATCCGTGCCGCACCGGGCCCTCGGCGGGCAGGGCGAGCCAGCCGCCGAGGCGCAGCCCGCCGACCGAGGTGAAGGACACCCCGAAGATCCGGAATCCGTCGCGCTCGTCCTCCTGGGGGCCCACCGCCGGCGCCGTCCCCACCCGTAGCGCCGCCTCGTAACGGTCCCGCCAGAACGTGTCGAATCCGTCCGGCGGGGCAGGAGCGGCGATGGTGAGCAGCTCATCAAGGGTCCGGCCATACGCCGGATCAAAGGGAAAGCCGTGCACGAACGCGGACATGATCGCGACAGTAGCCCACCGGACATGAGCCGAACGCACCCGCACAGATGTCCCACATGTTGCACGAGTGTGACCAAGCCGCCTCTTGCGGTTTTCCGAAGCGCGACGGCAGAGTGATGTATGCGCTTACAGGCAGCGCATACATCGGGGAGCTCAAGGAGGAGCCGTCCATGCACCGCACCGCCAGAACCGCCTCTGCCGCCACCGCGCTCGCGGTGGCATTCGGACTCACCGCGTGCGGAAGCTCGGGTGGTGAGGGCGTCGCCGCCGACAAGAAGCAGACCCTCACCGTCTGGGCCATGGGCGCCGAGGGCGAGAAGCTCGCGGACGTCGCCAAGGTGTACGAGAAGGCCAACCCGCACATCACCGTCAAGGTCACCCCCATCAGCTGGGATGTCGCGCACCAGAAGCTGGTCTCCGCGGCCGCCGCCGGCACCCTGCCCGATGTGGCGCAGATGGGCGGCACGTACATGGGCGAGTTCTCCGAGCTGGGCGTTCTGGAGCCGGTCGACACGAAGGTCTTCAAGAAGGACGACTTCTTCCCCGCCGCCTGGAAGCAGGGAGAGGTGGACGGCGAGGTGTACGGCGTCCCCTGGTACGTCGACACCCGCGTCCTCTACTACCGCACCGACCTCGCCGAGAAGGCCGGCGTCAGCAAGGCCCCGGCCAACTGGCAGGAGTTGGCGCAGCTCGCCACCGCCTACCAGGACAAGGCCGGTACGGAGTGGGGCCTCTACCTCCAGCCCAGCGGTCTGGACACCGTGCAGAGCTGGTACCCCTTCCTGTACTCGGCCGGCGGCGAGATCGTCTCCGAGGACGGCAAGGCGGTCTTCAACAGCCCCGAGTCCATCAGGGCCATGACGGAGTACGCCTCGTACTTCGACAAGGGGCTCACCAAGAAGAGCACCCCGCCCGGCTACGAGGTGCTGAAGGACTTCAACTCCGGTGATGTGCCGATGTTCTTCTCCGGCCCCTGGATCATGACCCTGATCAATGACGACTACCCCGACCTCAAGGGCAAGTGGGGTGTCGCGAAGGTCCCCGGTGACAAGGCGTCCGTCTCGATGGCGGGCGGCTCCAGCCTGGTCGTCTCCAAGGACAGCACGCACAAGGCCGCGGCCACGGACTTCATCAAGTACCTCACGGACACCGAGGGCCAGAAGGACTGGTTCACCCGCACCAGCGATCTGCCCGCCAACACCGGCGCCTGGGACTCCGGCGAGCTCTCCGACGACCCGGGGCTCCAGATCTTCCGTGAGCAGATGGAGTCCGCCAAGGGCACGCCGGTCCTGGCCAAGTGGAGCGAGATCACCTCGAAGGTCGACGAGGCCCTCGGCGCGGTGACCCAGAACAAGTCCTCGGCCAAGGACGCCGCCGACAAGGCGCAGTCCGAGATCGAAGGGCTCGTGGAGTAGCCGCCATGACCACCACGACCGAATCCGCCGCGGACGCCGCCCCGGCACCGGCCGGGGCCGGTCCGCCGACGAGCGGTGCGAAGGGCCGTGAGCCGCGCTCCCTGGGGGTGCAGAATCTGGCCGGGTGGCTGTTCTCCACCCCGTTCCTGGTGCTGTTCACGGTCTTCATGGCCTTCCCGATCGTCGCCACGCTCGCCATGAGCTTCACCGACTTCGGGCTGCGCAATGTGACCGACCCGCTCTCCGCGGAGTTCATCGGTTTCGAGAACTACACGAAGCTCTTCGGTGACGAGAAGTTCCTGAAGGCGCTGTTCAACACGGCGTACTTCGTGGTCGTCGGCGTACCGCTCACCATCGGCGCGGGACTCGCCGCCGCCGTCCTGCTGAACAGCGGGATCGACCGGGCGCGTACCTTCTTCCGGGTCGGCTTCTACGCCCCGGTGGTGACCAGCATCGTCGCCGTCGCCGTCGTCTGGACCTTCGTCCTCGATCCGTCCGAAGGACTGATCGCGGGCCTGGCCTCCGAAGTCGGGCTCACCACGCCCGACTTCCTCGGCTCCGAGGCGCTGGCCATGCCGTCGCTGATCCTGATGGCGGTCTGGCGGAACCTCGGCACGGTGATGGTGCTGTTCATCGCGGGCCTCCAGGCCATTCCGACCGACGTACGGGAAGCCGCGCGGCTGGACGGCGCCGGTCTCTGGCAGGAGTTCCGCCGGATCACCGTGCCGCTGCTGCGGCCGACGATGCTGTACGCCACGGTCATCACCACGATCGGCTACCTCAACGTCTTCGAGGAGCCGTTCGTGATGACCGAGGGCGGCCCCTCGAACAGCACCCTCACCGTCTCGCTGAACATGTACCGCGAAGGCTTCAACTTCTTCCACATGGGCTACGCGAGCGCCATGGCGTATGTGCTCTTCGTCGTCATCATGGGCATTACGGTGCTCCAGCTCCGTCTGCTGAAGGACAACACGAAATGAGCGCCGCGGAGACTTCGACCCAGCAGACCGCACCCCGACGGACCGGACGCACCGGCCGGCGCGGGAGAACCGGCGTGTACGTCCTGCTGTCGCTCGGCGTGCTGGTCATGTCGGCGCCGTTCCTCTGGATGGCGCTGTCCGCCTTCAAGACCGACCGCGAACTGGCGGCCAGCCCACCGGTGTGGCTCCCCACCGACTGGACCCTGGCGCACTTCTCGCGCCTGCTCGACCGGCTCGACCTGCCGCTCTACTTCTTCAACTCCGTGCTCGTCGCCGTGCTGGTGACGGTCTCCAATCTGGTGTTCTGCTCGATGCTGGGATACGCCCTGGCCAAGCTGCGGTTCGCCGGCCGGAACAAGCTGTTCGCGCTGGTGCTCGGCGCGCTCATGGTGCCCGGCAATCTGATGCTGCTGCCGCTCTTCGTCCTGATGAGCAAGTTGCGGCTGATCGACTCGTACGCGGGTCTCGTGCTGCCGTTCGCGGCCGGGGCCTTCGGGGTCTTCCTGATGCGGCAGTTCATGCAGTCGATCCCGGACGAGCTGCTGGAAGCGGCCCGGATGGACGGCGCCGGTGAGTGGTACATCTTCTGGCGGATCGTGATGCCGCTGGTCAAGCCCGCCCTGGCGACGCTCGCGATCCTCACCTTCCTGGGGTCCTGGAACAACTTCGTCTGGCCGCTGATCGCCACCAACGACCCGGGCAAGTACACGCTTCCGGTGGCGCTGGCGACCTTTGCCACCGACCCCAATCAGTCGGAGGGCTCGAACGGAATGCTGATGGCCGGCTCCTTGCTGGTCGTGCTGCCGGTGCTGCTCGTCTTCATGGTGCTGCAGCGGTACTTCACCCAGGGCATCGCCACGGCAGGCATCAAGTAACGGCCCGCCCCTCCGCCTTCCGCCGGACCTTCCACGTTTCTCCGCGCCCTTCCGTAACTCCCCCTTCCGTAACTCCGCCCTTCGCCGGCTCCACACCCCCCTCCGAGAAAAGGTTTGTACCGTCATGACCGAAAAGTCCGCCGCTCGCGCCGACTGGGAGTCGCGCATCGGGAAGCCCAGTGACCGGCGACTCACCGGCATCGGTGAGCTTCCCGCTCCCGTCGCTCTGTCCGCCGAGGACGGCACCGGCCATGTGCTGCTGACCTGGCGGCCGGTGCCGGGCGCGCTCGGCTATCTGGTGCACCGCGCCGACTCCGCCGAGGGTCCCTTCGAGCCGCTCGACCACCTCGGCGGCGATGTGCTCGCCGTACCGCACCCGCCGTACGCGGACACGCTGGCCCAGCCGGGCCGCGGCTACTTCTACAAGGTCGCCACCTGGTCGGACACCGGCGCCGGCCCGCTGTCCGAGGCCGTGCCCGGCTCCGCCAGGGCGGCCGGCTCGCGCCCCGCCGAGGTCACCGTGGCCGTGGACGCGGGCGCTCCGGCCACCGAACTCCCCGGTGTCTGGAACCGGATGATCGGTGCCGAGCACTTCTCGTTGCTGACCTGGGACAAGCCGGGCGCGGGCGGCTCCGATGTCGCGCGGGAGTACGCCGAGGCGCTGGCCATCGTCCGCGACGAGATCGGCGTACGCTCCGTCCGCGCGCACGGCACCTTCCTGCCCGAGACCGTGACCGTACGCGGCGACGGCTCCTTCGACTTCGCCGGCCTCGACGCGGTCTACGACCGCTTCCTGGCCACCGGCCTCAAGCCCGTCGTCGAGCTCTCCTTCATGCCGAGGGAACTCGCCTCGGACCCGCACTACACGGTCTTCGACTACAAGGCCCTGGTCTCCACCCCCGCCCGGTGGGAGCGCTGGGGTGATCTCTGCCGCGAGCTGACGGTCCACCTCCAGGAGCGGTACGGCCGCGACACCGTCGCCGGCTGGGAGTTCGAGGTCTGGAACGAGGCCAATCTGGCGGTGTTCTGGAACGGCACCCAGGACGACTACCACCGGCTCTACGAGGTCGCCGTACGCGCCGTGAAGGGCGTGGACGACCGGATCAAGGTCGGCGGGCCCTCCTCCGCCGCGGCCGGCTGGGTCGGCGCGCTGCTGGAGTACTGCCAGGAGCACGACGTCCCCATCGACTTCGTCTCCACGCACACCTACGGCAACGCCCCGCTGGACTTCCGCCCGATGACCCGCGCCTTCGCCGAGGCGACCGGCAGGCCCGAGCCGGAGATCCTGTGGACGGAGTGGGGCGTCACGCCCACGCACTTCCATCGCGTCAGCGACTCCGTCTTCGCCGCGCCGTTCGTGCTGCGCGGGATGAAGAGCGCGCTGTCGTCCACCGACTGTCTCTCCTACTGGGTGGCCTCCGACCAGTTCGAGGAACTGGGCTGGCCTCCCCGGCTCTTCCACGGCGGATTCGGGCTGCTCACGGTGGGCAATCTGCGCAAGCCGCGTTTCTGGGCGCTGTATCTCCTCTCCCAGCTCGCCGGCGGCCGGATCCCCGCCGCCGTCAGCGGTGATGGCGCGGCGGCGCTCGTCGAATCCCTCGCCACCCGCGCCGAGGACCGCTCCACCGTGGACGTCCTGCTCTGGAACGGCACCCTCGACCAGTCCAAGATCGACGGCGCCGCCGCGCTCGACCGCGCCGCGACCGTCCGCGTCACCGGGCTCGAAGCGGGCGCCCGCTACACCGTCGAATCGCGCAGGGTCGATGAACACCACGCCAATATCCAGGCCGTCTGGAAGGACCTCGACGGTGGGGACTGGCCCGACGACCAGCAGTGGCAGAAGCTGCGCGCCGCCGACGAGCTGCCCGCCGAGGGGCTCGCGCCCGTGACCGCGGACGCCGAGGGCACCGCCGGGCTGACCGTCGAGCTGCCCAACCCCGGCATCCGCTTCCTGCGCCTCACCCGCGGCTGATTCCCCCCGCCGCCAGAGACCCGGGGGCCGACGGCACCTGACCGCCGTCGGCCCCCGTACGTACCACCACGACAACTCCGGACCTCACAACTCCGGACCCACAACGCCGGACCCACAACTCCACACCCGCCAACAGGAGCTGGACTCTTATGGACCGTCGCACGTTTCTCGCCGCAGCGGGAACCGGGGCCGCCGCCCTGTCCCTCGGAGCCGTATCCACACCCGCGCTCGCCGCACCCGCCGCACCCGCACTCGCCGCACCCGCCCGATCAGGGAGCGTCCCGCGCTCCTCCGACCTGCCGCTGCTGCGCCGCTGGTTCGAGGACACGTACCGCTCGATCGAGGCCATGACGACCGACTTCGGTCTCACCGCCGACAAGATCGATATCTCCAGGCCCGGTACGCCCGTTCCCTCGCGGAACACCTCACCGACCAATATCGGCTGCGGCCTGTGGTCCACCGTCGCCGCCGCGGGCCTCGGTGTCATCGGCCGGGACACCCTGTACCGCAGGCTGGCGCACACCGTCTCGGCGGTCGAGAAGCTCGAACGCCACCACGGATTCTGGCTCAACTGGTACGACGCGTACGACGGTTCCGTCCTCACCAGCTGGCCGGGCACCGGCGACCCGGTCCGTCCCTTCCTCTCCTCCGTCGACAACGCCTGGCTCGTCACCGGCCTGCGGATCGCCGCCGACGCGGAGCCGCGGCTGCGCGGCCGGGTCGCCGCGATCCTCGCGACCGCGGACTGGTCGTACTACTACACGCCGTACGACCCCGCCGACCCGGTGAAGAACCCCGGCCAGCTCCGCGGCGGTTTCTGGACCGACACCGGTGAACCCACCGCGCACCACTACGGCGCCCTCAACACCGAGCCCCGCATGGCCAGTTACCTGGGCATCGCCGACGGCTCGCTCCCCGGCGACCACTACTGGCACATGCTGCGCACGATGCTCCCCGAGCATGGCCAGGAGCAGCCGCCGGGCGGCGCGTACGAGACCATCGACGGTGTCCGTCTCTGGCAGGGCCACTACACCTACCGGGGCCGCAAGCTCGTCCCCACCTGGGGCGGTTCGATGTTCGAGGCGCTGATGGTGCCGCTCTTCGTGCCGGAGGCCGAGTGGTCGCCGCGCTCCTGGGGCACCACCCATCGCCGCTATGTGCGCTCCCAGATCGAACACGGACTGGACGAGGCCGGGTACGGCTACTGGGGCTTCTCCCCCTCCAATGTGCCGGAGGGCGGTTATCAGGAGTACGGCGTCGACGCGATCGGAATGCAGACCGACGGCTACGCCTCCAACACCGACCGCACCTTCGTCACCCACGGCGAGCCGCCGCCCCCGGCATCCGCGTACACCAACGGGGTCGTCACCCCGCACGCGTCGTTCCTCGCGCTGCCGCAGGCGCGCGGGGAGGCCATCGCCAATCTCAAGGCGATCGCGGCCGACTTCGGCGCGTACGACGACCGTTACGGCTTCCGTGACTCCGTCAATGTGGGGACGGGCCGGGTCAGCGACTTCGTCCTCGCCCTCGACCAGGGCATGATCGCCGCCGCGCTCGCCCAGGAGCTGCGTCCCGGACTGCTCCAACGGCCGTTCCGTACGGGCGGGTTCACCTCGCGGGTCCGGCCGCTGCTGGCGAAGGAGCGGTTCAGCATCTGAGGACGCGGCTCCGCGCCCAGACGGGGTTCATCCGCCGGACGTCGCGAGCCGTCCCCAGCCGTCGCGGTAGGACGTCCAGTCCTTCTCGGTCGCCGCGAAGTCGACATAGATGGCGACCCCGAAGCGGTCCCGGTCGCGGTCCGTGCGCCCCAGGCCCAGCCTGACGCCGCGGACCGCGGCCGCGACGGTCTCCGCGTGGCCGTGGTGGCTCAGGTCGTCCTCGTAGTAGAACGGCAGCCCCATCAGCAGGTCGGTGCGCTCCGGTGTGACCTCCAGCGCGAGCGTGGTCTGCTGCGCGACATAGCCGCCGTACAGGCTCTCCAGCGGCATCGCCGTGTCGTACGACATGACGGCGATCTGGTCGACCCGCCGGGCCACCTGCGCGAAGAACGCCTGGGACCACCACTTGGGGTGCCCGGTGAGCGTGTCGGCGACGGAGTGCAGCGCGGGCAGCGGATCGATCTGGTGGGCGGCGACGGAGAGCGGCACCTCCCGGGCCCGGGCGAGGGCGCGCAGATCGTCGAGGAGCGAGAGGTAGTCGCGGTCGCCGGAGTGCAGCGGCTCCAGATCGAAGTGGACGCCGTCGAAGCCCGCGTCCAGGATCTGCCGGGCGGAGCCCACCACCGCGGCGCGGGACGCGGCCCGCTCCAGGCGCAGGCCGTCGGGTGTCTCGGTCGCCAGCTTGTCGCCCAGCCAGGCGTGTACGCGTACGCCCGGGATCTCCCGGTGGACGGCGTCGATCAGCCACCGCGCCCGGGGGTAACGGGCCGTGGGGAGGGTGCCGTCATGCTCCAGCGGCCCGGCGTGGACATACAGGTCGCGTATGCCGGTCCCGCGGATCCGCTGCGCGAAGGCGGCGAGATCGGCGTCCTTCTTCCGGCCGTCCACCCAGGCGTGTCCCAGCCAGATGGCGTCCTTGCCGCGGGTGCGGGTGCCGTCCTGGAGGTCGCCCGCGTAGGTGAGGCGCAGGGCGACCGCGCCGGTGAGCGCCGGTATGACGAGCAGGACGGCGAGCGCCAGCGCCATCCGCTTGGGCCAGCGCGCGCGGGGCGCACGCCAGGCCCGTATCACTGTCCGTCCGAATCCGCGCAGTTGTGCACGCAATGCCGTTTCCTCCCCCGTGTGCCCATGACCGGCCGGTCATGGGCACGCTCAGGCTATGCGCCGGACGCCACTCGGTGACGGTGACGCCCCCGTTCCGGGAGGCCACCACGTCCGGTCGCGCCCACCCTTTACCGGACATAACCTCCCAAATGTGATGCCACTCGTACGTCGCCCTCGGACGCCCATAACCGCCCGGACCCTGCTGGCCGCGCTGGTCATGGCGTGGTGGCTCGTCGTACCCACGGCTCAGCGGGCAGCCGCGGAGCAGCCGATCCCCCTCGACCGGCAGGGGCAGATCACCGACAAGGTGGGGGCGCTCGGCGGTCAGCGGACCGCCGTGAGCCGGGCTCTCGACCGGCTCTACAAGGACCAGCGGGTACAGCTCTTCGTCGTGTACGTACGTGACTTCTCCGGGCATTCGCCACAGAGCTGGGCCGACACCACCGCCACCCGCAACGGGCTCGGCCGTGACGACCTGCTGCTGGCGGTCGCGACCCACGACCGGCAGTACGCCTACTCCGCGGACATCGACTCGCCCCTCACCCACGACCAGCTCGCCACGGTCGCGCGCACCGCCGTCGAGCCGGCGCTACGGCAGAACGACTGGTCGGCCGCGGCGATCGGCGCCGCCGACGGATTCGACGCGGTGCTCGCGGGCCGGCCGGTGCCCACGCCCGCCATCACACCCGGTGTGGCGGACCCGGGCGGTCCGGCGGCCGACGGAGGCGCGGCGACCAATCTCGTGCTGCCCGTCATCGTGGTGCTCGGGGCGGCGCTCATCGGGGCGTACACCTTCGCCAAACGCAAGCGGCGGATGGCGGCCCGTACGACACCGCGGGGCGGACGGCAGGGCTGGGGCTCCTCCGGCGGAACGGAGGGGCCCGCGCCGACTCCGCTGCCCGAGCTCGACAGCCAGGCGAAGCAGGCCCTTGTCGAGACGGACGACGCGCTGCGTACCAGTCAGGAGGAACTGGGCTTCGCGACGGCGCAGTTCGGCGAGGAGGCGGCGGCGCCGTTCACCGACGCCGTGGCCTTCGCGAAGGGGCAGCTGACGCTCGCCTTCCGGCTGCGCCAGCAACTCGACGACGCCTTCCCGGAGGACGACCCGACCCGCCGCCGGATGCTGAACGAGATCATCGCCCGCTGTGCGGAGGCCAACAGCCGGCTGGACGCCGAGTCCGAGGGCTTCGACCGGCTCAGGGCGCTGGAACGGAACGCGCCGCAGGCCGTCGAGACGGTCGGGGCCACCTTCCGCGAGCTGAACGGGCGGGTCGCGACGGCGCGGGACACGCTCGCCGCGATGCGCGAGCGGTATGCCGACTCGGCCTCCGCGCCCGTCGCGGACAGCGTCGCGCAGGCCGAGGACCGGCTCGTCTTCGCGTCCACCGCTCTGGAGGAGGCGCGCGGTCTCACCGACGCGGGCGACAACGGCAGGGCGGCGGTGCATGTGCGGGCGGCGGAGGCGGCCGTCGGCCAGACGGCCACGCTCGTCGAGACGGTCGAACGGCGCGCGCAGGAGCTGACGGAGGCGGCCGGGAAGCTCTCCGGCGCGCTGACGGAGACGGAGACGGATCTCGCCGACGCGCGCGGTCTGCTGAAGGGCACGACGCAGGGGATGCCCACGGCCGACCTCCAGGGCCGCATCGGCCGCGCCGAGGCGGTGGTCTCCGGTGTACGGCGCGAGCTGGACTCCGGACGGTACGACCCGATCGACGCGCTGCGCCGGGTCGAGGAGGCGGACGCGGTCCTCGACGAGGCGCTGACCGGGGCGCGCGAGCGCGAGGTGGGCAGCCGCCGGGCCGGCACGCTCCTCGATCAGGCGATGCTCACGGCACGCTCGGCGATCGGCGCCGCCGCCGACTACATCGGCACACATCGCGGAGCGGTCGGCAGCCAGGCGCGTACCCGGCTGATGGAGGCGCAGCGACGGCTGGAACTGGCCCACGCCGCGTCGGTGTCGGGCGACGCGCAGGGCGCGCTGGCCGAGGCGCAGCAGGCGGACGCGCTGGCGCGGACGGCGCAGGACCTCGCCGAACAGGACGTCAGGTCGTTCGGGAGCCGGTACGGCGGCGGCGGTGTCCAGGGAACGGGAGGCGGGCTCGGAGGCGCCGTGCTCGGCGGGATCCTCCTGGGCGGCCTGTTCGGCGGCGGCCTCGGTGGAGGCGGGGGGTTCGGCGGGGGTTACCGGGGTGGCGGGGGCTATCGGGGCGGCGGCGGCCCCGGCAGCTTCGGTGGCGGGGGTACGCGCGGCCGGATGGGCGGCGGCGGCCGGTTCTGACGTCCTCACCTTTCCCGGATCACCTTCCTCACAGGAATTCCCCACAAGGAGAAGAGCCATGACCAAGCAGACCATCCTCGGCCGGGTCAGCCAGCTGGCGAAGGCCAATATCAACGCCCTGCTGGACCAGGCGGAGGATCCGCGGAAGCTGCTGGACCAGTTGATCCGCGACTACACCAACAACATCGCCGAGGCGGAGGAGGCGGTGGCCGGCACCATCGGCAATCTGCGCCTGCTGGAGCAGGACCACACCGAGGATGTGGCCGCGGGCCGGGAGTGGGGCGAGAAGGCGCTCGCGGCCAGCAAGAAGGCGGACGAGCTGCGCTCGGCGGGGCACGCCGCGGACGCGGACACCTTCGACAACCTCGCCAAGGTCGCGCTGGAGCGGCAGCTCCAGTCCGAGAAGGAGGCGAGGACCGCGGAGCCCGCGATCGCCTCCCAGACGGAGGTCGTGGACAAGCTCAAGGCCGGTCTGGAACGGATGAAGGTGAAGCTGAACGAGCTGAAGGCGAAGCGCGACGAGCTGGTGGCACGGTCCAAGTCCGCCCAGGCGCAGAACCGGATGATGGACGCCGTCAAGAACATCAACGTCCTGGACCCGACCAGCGATCTCGGCCGGTTCGAGGACAAGGTGCGGCGCGAGGAGGCCAGGGCGATGGGCAAGCAAGAGCTGGCCGCCTCGTCGCTGGACGCCCAGTTCGAGCAGTTGGACAGCGTCGGTGACCGCGCGGAGGTCGAGGCGCGGCTGGCGGCCCTGAAGAGCGGCTGACGGGACCGGGCCCTGGACGCGCCGCCCGGGGGCCGGGGCCGGTCTCCGGGCCCGGCGTCAGAACATGCTCAGCAGCTGCTCGACGGTCGGCTCGGCCGACGAGTCACCGTCGGGCAGGGCCAGTTCGAACCAGACCGTCTTGCCGCGCGGCGTCCGGCGCGAACCCCACGCCGCGCTCAGCAGCCCGACGAGCTGGAGACCCCGGCCGCCCTCGTCGGTGTCGCGGGCCCGCCGCCGCCGCGGCTGCACCAGCCCCGCGTCCCACACCTCGCAGACGAGGGTTCGGTCGAGCAGCAGCCGTAGCCGGATCTCGCCCTCGCCGTAGCGCATGGCGTTGGTGACCAGCTCGCTGACGAGCAGTTCCACGGTGTCCACCAGCGGTTCGAGATCCCAGGCGAGCAGCTGGGTACGGGCCAGTTCCCTGGCCCTTCCCACCGAGCGCGGCTCGCGGGGCAGCCGCCAGTCCCCGACCGCCTCGGCCGGCAGCCCCTGGATACGGGCCATCAGAAGGGCGATGTCGTCCTCGCCGTGCCGGGTGTCGAGCGTGTTCAGTACGTGGTCGCAGACGTCCTCCAGCGGACGGGACGGATGGGCGAGGGCCGCGCGGAAGGCGCCCAGGCCCTCGTCCAGCGGCTGGTCCCTGGACTCGACCAGCCCGTCCGTGTAGAGCGCGAGCAGCGCGCCCTCCGTGACATCGACCTCCACTTGCTCGAACGGTTCACCGCCCACGCCGAGTGGCATCCCGGGCGGCACGTCCAGCATCAGCGCGTCCTCGCCGGGTTCGACCAGGACGGGCGGCAGATGACCGGCGTTGGCGAAGGTGCAGCGCCGGGTGACCGGGTCGTAGACGGCGTACACACAGGTGGCGAGATAGACCTCGGCGAGGTCCGCGTCGCGCGATTTGTGGGCGACGCGCGAGGCCTGCTGGGCGCCGCTGGGCGAGCCGAGTCCCCGGGCGATCTCGTCCAGCGCGGAGAGCACTTCGGCGGGCTCCAGATCGAGCAGCGCCAGCGTGCGTACGGCCGTGCGCAGCTCCCCCATGGCGACGGCGGCCCGCAGGCCGCGCCCCATGACATCGCCGACGACCAGCGCGGTGCGGTGGCCGGGCAGTTCGATGACGTCGAACCAGTCGCCGCCCACTTCCGTGGCCGTGTTGCCGGGCAGATAGCGGCAGGCGATGTCCAGCCCCGCGGCCTCCGGGTCACCGGGCGGGAGCAGGCTGCGCTGGAGGATCAGCGCGCGTTCGTGTTCCCGCCGGTAGAGGCGGGCGTTGTCGATACAGACCGCGGCGCGTGCGGCCAGTTCGACGGCGAGCGCCCGGTCCCGCTCGCCGAACGGCTCGCTGCCCTTCGTACGGGAGAACTGGACGAGCCCGATGACGCTGTCGTGGGCGACCATCGGTACGGCGAACGTGGACTGTACGAGACTGCCGGCCTCGCCGGGGATGGTCTGCACGCGGCCGGTGCGCAGCGCGTTCGCGCTGAGCGAGCTGAACGGGAACCGGTGGACGGCACCGACCTCCGGCGGGACATATCCGTCGCCCTCACCGCCCGGCCCGGTCAGCGGTACGTCGGAGACGGCGCTGGCGAAGGCGACCCGGCGCAGCCGGGCACTGCTGCCGCCGGAGTCGGCCCGCGAGGAGCCCCAGCGTCCCGGCGGCGCCTCCTCGCCGGTGAGCAGGCTCTGGTAGAGGTCGACGGACGCGAGGTCGCAGAAGCCGGGGACGGCCACGCCGAGCAGTTCGCGCGCGGTGGTCTCCAGATCCAGGGAGTTGCCGATCCGGGCGCTGGCCTCGTTGAGGATGGCGAGGTTGCGGCGGGCGCTCGCGGCCTCCCTGGCGGCTATATGACGGCGCGTGACATCGGTGCCGACCCCGGCGACCCCGATGGAGCGGCCGGAGCCGCTGTGGACGCGATAGAGGTTGACCGACCAGTGCCGGCGCTCCGCGTCGCCCGGCCGGGTGCCCACGATCTGGAGGTCGGTGACGGACTCCCCGGTCCTCAGGACGCGTTGCAGGGCGGCGGTCATCCGCTCGGCCTCGGGGCGGGAGAGATAGTCGTGGACCGTACGGCCGCGGTGGTCGTTGGCCCGGCCGCCGAAGACCGTGGCGAAACGCTGGTTGGCGCGCTGCACCTTGAGCTGGGTGTCGAACAGCAGGAAGCCAAAGGGAGATTGGCCGAAAATGGCCTGCGAGGAGGCGAGGTCGGTTTCGATCCGGCGCAGCGCTCTGACGTCGACGACGATACAGAGCGCGGCGCGTTCGCCACGCTCCGTCTCGCTCGGCATCACATAGACCTCGGCGAGCCCGTCCTGCCCATCGGTGCCCTGTGCACGGAACGGGACGAGACCGGTCCACTCCTTGCCGTCGAGGATCTCCTCGACCTTGCGATGCCCTCGCGACCGCTGGCCGGCGGGCATGAACACCTCGACCGGGTCACGGCCCCTGACCTCGTCGGCAGCGACCCCGAACAGCTCGGTGGCCCGGTCGCTCCACTGGTCGACCAGCCCGTCCGGGCCGATCGAGAACGAAGCGACCTTGATGTAGTCATAGATCGAGCCGGGCGGACTGCTCTGCCATACGACGTCGCCCGCCGCCCCGGATATCTCGCTCACGCGACCGTCCCCTCCAGCTCACGCACCGGACCGGCCATGCCCGCAGTATTCAGCACTACGGCCCCAGCCGACACGGCGTTCACGATCACAGCACGGTCTCGTTCTTTTTGAGCCGAGTCCGCTGTGATCGTTCTCCCTTTCTGACTTCTAACCAGGGAGGGGCAGCTCGAACCACACGGTCTTACCAGTCTTCCCCCGGCGCGTGCCCCAACGCCGGGCCGAGACGGCCAGAAGCTGGAGTCCCCGACCTCCCTCGTCGTCGGGACCGGCGGGACGTTCGGTGGGGAGATCGGGCAGCGGGTCGGAGACCTCCACCAGCAGCGCGGCACGCTCCGTGACGGGGGTGCTCCCGGCGCCGTCGGGGCCGCCCGGGTCTCCCGGTCCCGGCTCGACGGGGCGGACGGCGACCAGGACGCCGATCGGGCCCGAGGTGTAGCGCAGGGAATTGGTCACCAGCTCGCTCACCAGCAGGACTGCCATATCGCCGACCGACTGCGGCAGACGCCAGGCATGGAGCGTGTCACGGACGGCGTGGCGGGCGGCGCGTACGGCATTGAGTTCGGCAGGGAAGGTCCATTCGGCGCATGCGCCACCCTCTGTGTCGATCAAGCCGATCACTTCCCCAGACCGACGGCAGACCCGCGTCCCTTTTAGGGGGGTTAATCAGCACATACCCGATATCCATCGCGGCTACCGTCAGGGCCACCGCCACAGCGGAGGTTCACCGGCACAAACGGACTAGGTCCCCTGCGCACATGGCGTACCGCTCATCACACCGCCGCGCACGTCTCGCGCACGTCCCGCACACTCTCCGCGCCCCGGGCCACGACCAGTTCAGGGGGTCGGACGGGGCGGCGCGGACGCGACGGGCAGTCGGCGGGCCGCCTCGGCCACGGCCGGCAGGTCCTGGTCGAGCCAGTCCACCGTATGGATCTCGTCCGGTCCCAGCCAGCGGAGTTCGTCGTGGTCCTCCAGCGGCCGGGCCTCGCCGGAGAGCAGCCGGGCCGTCCATACCTGGAGAACATAGCCCGGCTTGAGCGGCCACTCACCGGGGATCCGGTCCACCGGCTCGGTCTCCACGCCGAGTTCTTCCCGCAACTCGCGCACCAGCGCCTGTTCGGGCGTCTCCCCCGGCTCCAGCTTGCCGCCGGGGAGCTCCCAACGGCCCGCCAGCTCGGGGGGCGCGCTGCGCCGGGCGGCCAGCAGCCGCCCCCGGTCGTACACGGCGCCCGCCACCACCACACGATCACTCATGCGCCGGAGCGTAACGCGCGCTCGACCAGGGACGTAACGTCCTTGTCTAGCCCGTGGTCTGGCTGACGCGCTCCACCCAGTAGATCCGCTGCTGTCCGCGGCCGTCGAGGCTCTCGACTATCTTCTGTGCCTCGTCCTGGGTGGCATATCTGCCGACGCGATAGCGGTTGCCGTTGTCGTCCTCCCGTATGACGAGCCACGGGAGCATGGCTCCGCCGTCGTTCATCGCGCTCCTCCCGCCGCCGACCTGCATCTCTCCGAAGATCCACAGGAAACCGCATTCCGCATATGCCGGAGCCTACGCCTGACCTTCACAGAGCGGATACGTGTTTGTACAAAGAGATACGCATCCGGCCAAGAAAACGCCGAAAACCAGGGGCGGGGACCGACTGTACGCGGCCGTCAACTCCCCGCGCGCGCCGGGCTGTCGGTCACTTGACGGAAAGGTGGTACGCGATGCGGTACCGGTCCGCGGGGACGACGACCTCCGCGGTCTCCACGGCCCTCCCCGACGCGTAGTACGTCCGCTCCAGGACCATCACGACATGGCCCGGCACCCCCCCGAGCGCCATCAGCTCCTCCGCCAGCCCGGGGCGCGCGCCGACCTCCTCCAGCACGTTGTCCACGACGATGTCGATGGCCGCCATCCGCTCGACCACCCCGCAGCCGCCGAGCGGCCCCTCCTCGGGCAGCATCACCGGCGTACGCCCCGTGACCGCCAGGGGCTCCCAGGAGGTGGAGAGCATCATCGGCTCGCCCGCTTCCCGGAAGACATAGCGCGTACGCATCACGCGGTCGCCCGGCTCGATCCCCAGCCGGGCGGCGACCTCCGGCCCGGCCTTGTCCTGCTCGCTGCGGGACTCCCAGGTGCCCCGCGCGCCCGTCGCCGCCTGCTCCTGACGGAACGGACTGGAGCCGGACGGCGGCCGGTACCCGGACCGGGCGATCCGGCGGGGGACGGGGCGCTCGCGGACGTACGTACCGGATCCGGAGCGGCCCTCGACCAGCCCCTCGGCCATCAGCACTTTGCGCGCCTCCAGCGCGACCGTGTCCGAGACGCCGTACTCCTCCCGGATACGGGCCTGCGAGGGCAGTCGGGTATGCGGCGGCAGTGCGCCATTGGCGATCTTCTCGCGTAGATCGCTCGCAACGCGGAGATAGGCGGGCTGCTCACCGAAGGCCACGGGCCACTCCCATCAGGTTGACAGACAGCAACAGCGTGGCAACCGTCGGTTGATCACCGCAAGCGTGGGCCAGAGTTTCACTCGAAGTGATGACTTGCGTTTAAGCAGGCACTTACCGCTGGTACGCCCCCGGGCGACCCGGTCCCGAACCGGGCGCACCACCGGGCACAGCCGCGCGCCACGGAGCAAGCGCGATGCGCCCCGCACCCCGCGTACCCTCCGCGCGCCGTGCGCGCCGTGAAACTGCGATGCTGGCGGTCATGACCGCGATGTACGTCTGCCCGGCCGACGGGACCCGCTCACCCGTCGATTCGCTCGTCTGGTGCTGCCCCGTCTGCCGGGGCCCCTGGGACCTGGACTTCGAGGCGTCACCCGTACCCCTGAAGTCCCTTTCCTCCCGGGTCGATTCGCTCTGGCGGTACGAGGAGGCGCTGCCGCTCTCCGCGCCGGTCACGACGCTCGGCGAGGGCCGTACCCCGCTCGTCCCGCTGACCTCGTCCGTCCACGCCAAGCTCGACTTCCTGATGCCGACGCTCTCCTTCAAGGACCGCGGCGCGGTGATGCTCGCCGAACTGGCACGGCGGCTCGGCCCCGAGCGGGTGATCGCCGACAGCAGCGGCAACGCGGGCACGGCGATCGCGGCGTACTGCGCGAGGGCCGGGCTGCCCTGCACGGTGTACGTGCCGGAGGCCACCTCGGCCAAGAAGACCGAGCAGATCCGGGCCCACGGCGCGCGCCTCGAACGCGTCCCGGGCGACCGTGAGGCCACCGCGCGGGCCGCCCGCGCCGCCGCCGACGAGCCGGGCACGTTCTACGCGAGCCATGTCCACAACCCGTACTTCCCGCACGGCACCAAGACCTATGTCTACGAGCTGTGGGAGGACCTCGGCGGACGCCTCCCGGAGACGATCGTCGTACCCGTCGGCAATGGCACCCTGCTCCTGGGCGCGGCGCTGGCGATCGCCGAACTCTCCGCGCACGGGCTCATCGACGCGCGCCCCACGCTGATCGCCGTCCAGGCCGAGGCGGTCTCACCGCTGGCGACCGCCTTCCGCGCGGGCGCCGAGGAACTGGACGCGCCGGCCGAGAGCACGCCGACCCTGGCCGAGGGCATCGCCATCCCGAACCCGCCGCGCGCCCGGCAGATCCTGCGGGCCGTACGGGCCTCCGGGGGCACCTTCCGTACCGTGACCGAGGATCAACTACGCGCCGCCCAGCTCGATCTGGCCTCCCGGGGGCTCTTCGTGGAGTCCACGGCCGCGGCCTGCTGGGCGGCGGTACGCGACCGGGCCGACGAGGACCACCGGGCGGACGGAGCCGGCCGGGCCGTTCCCTCCGTCGTCGTACCGCTGTGCGGCGCGGGCGCGAAGACCGGCCTCGCGCCGGCGGCCGGGACGGCCGGGGCCGGCGGTCAGTCCGCCCAGTAGGTGTCATGCCTGAGGTAGAAGGCGGTCCGTTCCTCCTCCGTCATCCGGCCCACCGTGGAGACCTGCTCGAAGTACTCCTCCCGGGGCGCCCCCGGCGCAAACAGGATCAGGATCGACGCCGGTTCGTCCGCGTCGTTGGCGAATCCGTGCAGACCGCCCGGCGGCACGTACAGGAAGTCGCCCTTCTCCGCGTCGATCCAGCCCTCCCCCGTGTAGAGCCGTACCGTCCCGTCGAGTACGTAGAAGGACTCCGAGATCGTCTTGTGGAAGTGCGGGCCCGGCCCGCCGCCGTGCGGGGCCATGTCCACCCGGTACAGCCCGAACTCGCCCCCGGTGGACTGCGAGGACGCCACGAAATGGGTCTGCCCGCCGGACGGTGACCGCACGTCGGCCGGGGTGTCGGCGGGCCGGAGGACCACATTGATCTCGCCCTGGTCACCGGTGTAGCGGGGCTCCGGATACGACATGTCCTCTGCTCCCATCAGCCTGTTCGGCCGTTCAGCCGTTCACCACGCGCGCCGTGCGCACCCGCACCGTACCGATGTTCCTACCGTCGGTCCGTGAGTCTCTCGCGTACACATGCCCTCGCGCCCCTCCTCAGGCCCCTTCTCGCGGGCGCGCTCGCGGTCGTGCTCGTGCTCAAGGTCCCGCCGGTCTCGTACGCCGACGGGACCGGCGACGGGACCGGCACCACAACCGGCTGGCCGCTCTACACACCGCGTGTGGCTGGCCGCTGCTGAAGGCGATCGGGGATCGGTGAACTGACGGTGAGTACAGGTGACGGAGGGGGCGGGTGAGGGGAGGCGGTGACGGGGGCGCCGAGGGGAGGGCGGTGACGGGGGCTGACGTCGCCTGGTCGAGGGCCGGTCGAACACTGGGCGTTCCCCGGGACAGCCCTTCACCCACGAGGGGATCCGGTGCTTCGCTGGCAGCGTGACGGCATACGGATCGAGGCCACGTGGACGCCGCTAGCGTGACCGCCCCCGCGGTCGCGGTCGTCGGGGTCGTCGGAACACTCCTGTCCGCGCTGCTGACCCAGCGCGCGGCGGACCGCGGCCGGCAGCGCGAGCAGGAGCGCACCGAGCGGCTGCGGGAGCGGCGTATCGAGGCCGAGGAGCGGCGCTCGGGGTATGTGGCGCTCAACACCGCCGCCCGGCAGTATCTGGCCGCCCTCACGGACCAGTTGCACGCGCTGGGCCGCGATGACGACCGGCGGCCCGCGCGGCAACGGCTCATCGAGGCCCGCGATCTGCACCGTGACGTGTACGCGGAGGCCCAGATGCGGATGCCGGAGCCTGTCCTCGGCATCACGGCCGAGGTCAGCCACGGGCTCGGGACGGTGTACGGCAGGCTCAGACGGCTGGACGACGGTGTCCCGCGCCCCGACGACTCACCGGCCGCCGCGCAGGCCGACATCGACGCGCTGTGGGAGCGGCTGCGGGAGATGCGGCGGACGATGCGGGCAGATCTGGGCGCGTCCGGAGCGGATTCCGGGCATTGACCAGAACCGGTCCCAGGAGATCTGAGTCCTCGTCATCATGGCTGTCCCACAAGGAAGTTGACGCACCGGAGATGGACGGCGGATTCGGAGGAGGCACGTGAACGACGAGGAGAGCGGGGGCGTCCAGGGGCTGCGCGCCTGGGTGAGGGACGCCACGGAGCGGGCCAGGCGGCTGATCCCGGTCTCGGGAGGAACGGTGGCGCCCTCGGACGCGTACGACAGCTCGGTGGCCGAACTCACCCAGCTCACCGGCCTGTTGGACCACGAACCGGCCCTGCGCGGTGCCGTGTCGGTATGGCTCGGGGCCGTACTCGCCACGCGGTATGTCGCCGGAGACGGCGCGCCGGAGGACCGGGAACGTGCGCGCCGGCTGCTGCGGGACGCGCGGGACCGGGGGACGGCCGTCGGGGCGGGGACCGATGAGGAGGTCAGGCGGTGGGCCGCGCTGTATCTGCTCATGCTGGTGATGCCCATCCGGGAGATGGGGGGCGCGTTCGGGCAGGCGCTCGATCACTCCGCCGCCGTCGACTGGTTGGTACGGCACAAGGGTGGCGAGATGGCCGATGCCACCGCCGAGATGCGCGCGCTCTTGGCGGAGACGGCGGGACTGCCGGTGCCACCGGATCTCCTGGGGCCGTTCCGGCAGATGGACACCATGCTCTCGGCGCTCTCCGGAAACCGGCTCGGTCCGGGGGATATCGAGCAGTTCGCGGACATGATGCCGCCGGACTATCCGCACACGAACCAGCTGCGGATGATGGCCGCCATGATGTCGGGGGTGTCGGGGATGCCCGGCTCCACCGCGGGTGCGGGACACTCCGGCCCGTCACGGCAGGCGGAGCCACGCCCGGAGCCGAAGCCGGAGCCGGACCCGATCCCCGCTTCCGGCGGTCCGGATGCCGACGCCGACGCCATCGCCCTGGAGGCGGTCTTCCCCGTCATCTTCGGCCTCTGGGAGGCCCTGCGGAGCGGCGACTCGGAAACGTACAACCAGTACCTCGGGCGGCTGCGCACCGCGCACGAGAAGCTGCCGCCGGGCCATGAGCTGGCCATCCTCCTTGAGGCCCAGATCGGTCTTCTGCTGCAAATGAGCCAGGGCGTCGGCGGCAATCTCCAGGATCAGTCGGCCGCCGACGCGTACAAGAAGACGGTGGCCGAGAACTTCCACCGGGTCGCCGCCCGGTCCACGCATCCCGCGGCCGTCGAATTCTCGTACATGGCGCGCGCGTTCACCCTGCTCGACCAGGCGTACGAGGCCAACAGGGCGAAGGACGCGGACGCGGTCCGCTCCCTCGTGGCTGAGCTCGCCGCGCTCGAAGAGGCCGTCCCGCGAGGCAGCGCGTCCCGCTTCCTGGTCCTGATGGTCCACGCCGACGCTCTCACCGACCTCGGCAGGCTCACCGACGACAAGGACATGATGCTGCGGGGCGTCGCGCACCAGGAGAAGGCGTTGGCGGACAGCCCCGCGTTCGTCCAAGAACAACTCGCCTCGATCTCGACCGACATCGCCGCCACACGGGCGGCCCTCACCGGCGACCCGGATCTGATCCAGGTTCCGGTCCCCTCCGCCCATTCCCCGCAGACCTCGGTGAACGACCTCTACAGCTCGGTGCTGTCCCTGTTCACGCGGTACGACCTCACCGACGACCCCGCGGATCTCGACGCCGCCATCGCCACGCTGGAGCGGATCCGCGAGCTCGTCCGGCAGGGACAAGCACCGCAGGGCGCCGCCTCCCTCGTATGGCAGCTGGCGGGGACGTACTGGATCCGATGGTCCGTCAGCGGAGACGCGGCGGACCACAGCGCCGCCACGGCCACCGCGATGGAGTCACTGGTCACGCTCGCCGCCGACGTCGTGCTCCAACTCGGCCCCGAACACGGTCTGCTGGCCGCGCGCTCCGGTGCCACCCGAGGCGTGCAGACCGCCCTCTGGGCCGGCTCGCACAACCGGGTGGAGGAGGCCGTGGCCGCCCTGGAGCTGGGCCGCGCCCTGGTACTGCAGACGGCGTCCACCTCCCGGGCCGTACCCGAACTCCTCACGGCGCGCGGGCACCACGAGCTGGCCGAAGCGTGGCGGGCGTCCCTCGCGTCCGGCGTGTCCGACGCGTCTGGCGCCTCCGCCGCGTCCGACGCAGCGCTCCTCGACGGGCTCCCCGGCGAGTTGCCGAGCACCCTGCGCCGCCGGGCGCTCGAAGCCCTGGGCTACCGGCGGCAGGGAAGCCTGTTCACCACGCCCACGCTGGAAGAACTCTCGGACGGGCTCGCCGGGAGCGGGGCGGACGCGCTCGTCTATCTGCTCCCCGGCGAGGGTCGGGCCCCGGGCATGGGGATCATCGTGGGCGCGGACATCGGGGTCGGCGTGTGCGGGCTGCCGCTGCTGTCCGGGGCCGGGAGCGGCCCGCTGGAGCGCTATCTCGACGCGGCCGGCGCACGCTCCGACCGCGCGCACGACCCGGCCGCGGAACAGGTCTGGGAGGAGGCCCTGTCCGAGCTGTGCGACTGGGCGTACCAGGCCGTCTCCCCGGTGTTCGAGATCATCACGGAACACCTCGCGGCCGATGGGAGCCGGCGCGCGGACCGCTACGGCCCGCCCAGGATCGTGCTGGTGCCCTGCGGCCGGCTCGGCATCGTCCCCTGGCATGCCGCGCGCCTCCCGGCGGAGGCACCCCACGACTACGCCTGCCAGGCCATGGTCATCACATACGCGGCGTCCGGCGGCCAGTTCCTGCGCACGGTGAGGCGCGCACGGCGTGATCCGGCCGTCGCCCCGGTCCTGGTGGCCGACCCCCGCATGGATCTGACGCACGCCGAGCGCGAGGTGACGGCGCTGCGCGAGACGTTCTATCCACGGGCGCGCGTGTACGGAGAGTTCTTCGAGCCGTCCGTGGAGCCGGAGGCGGCGGGAACGCCCGACGAGGTTGTCGCGCTTCTCGCCGACGCGCCCTCGCTGCTCCATGTGGCCTCCCACGGATCGGCGGGGGTGCGTCCGACGCTGTCGGCCCTGCATCTCGCGTTCCCCGGCCGCACCGACGAACTGTCCGCCGAGGAGGGCGGCCCCGGCGCCGAGCCGGATCTGGGGATGCTGACCGTGACCCGGCTGCTCGACCGGCGGACCGGTGAACAGAGCGATTCGGACGGGCCGTTGGTGGTCCTGAGCGCCTGCCAGACCGACCTGAGCACCCGTGACCACGATGAGGCCCTGACCCTGACGACGGCGTTCGTCTCGGCCGGTGCGCGAGACGTGGTGGGGTCGCGGTGGACAACGCGCGACGGTGCGTCGGTGCTGCTGATGGCGGTGTTCCACCACTACGTGGCGGTCGAGGGGCGGAGTCCCGTCGACGCGCTCAGGGCGGCTCAGCTGTGGATGCTCGACCCCCACCGCAAGAACCCGGGCTCGCTGAGCGGCGATCTGCTGCGCGAGCTGGGGCGCCCGGGGCTGGACCGCCTGTCGGTCTGGGCCCCGTTCATCCACCAGGGCCATCCGGGCCCGGCGAACCCGCGGGAGAGGACCGCATGAACTCCGAGGAACTGCTCGGCCTGATCGGCGAGCACCGGGACAGCATCCGCGAGAGCCTCGACGACGAGCAGCACGAGCTGCTGCTCGCCCGGGTGCGGGCACTCGCCGACACGGCACAGGACAACACCAGAGCGGTCGGCAAGGCACTTCAGGGCGTCAGGCTCGCCCTGCTTCCGCTGCCGTACGACCATCCGGTGCAGGAGGCACTGGACTCCGTCCGCCTCGTCGGGGCATCGGCGGGACCGCCGACCGTGCTGGTGGCGCGGGAGCTGCTGACGCGGCTCGCGGGCGCCCCCTCGCTCGCTCCGGAGACCGCGGTGATCATCGGCGCCGTACGACGCAGGCTGCTGCGGACGCCCTCGCTCTCGGCCGAGGAGGCACGCGCCCGCTTCGCCGGCGCGGCACCGCCGCTCGAACTGATCAGGCTGGCGGATCCCGAACGCGGCGACCGCTACCCCGACTTCCAGTTCCCGGCCGATGACGGCACTCCGCACGGAGTTGTCCTCCAGGTCAATCGCATCCTCCTCGCCGAGACCGATCCCTGGGGCGCCGCCGACTGGTGGCTCAGCGGGAACACCTGGCTGGGCGGCCCGCCCGCCTCGCTCCTCGGCGCACTGCCCGACCAGCAGTTGGTCGGCGCCGCCGCGGCGCTGGTGGAGGGGGACGGATGACCGGCACCTTCTCCCCTTCCGAGTACGAGCTGCGGCCCCACCGCCGGGTGCTCCCGGCCGGCACGGAGCTGTGGCGGGTGCATGCGGCCAAGCGGTCCGCCGAGCAGTTCAACACGGTCAGCGTGGACGCGCACTTCGGCGGTAATCGCTTCGACGGCACGCCGTACGACCCGTACCCCTATCTGTACGTGGCCGACAGCCCGACCACCGCGCTCGCCGAAACGCTGCTGCGCTCGATGGAGTTCGACAAGGAATCCAGGATGCGGCTCATCCCCTATGCCGCGGTCAGGGCCAAGTCGCTGAGCGTGGTGCGGACGCGGTGCGAGGTGAGCCTCGTATCCCTGGTCACCGAGACCGATCTGGCCGCCGTCTGCCAGGACGCCTGGCTGCTTGAGGACGAGGGGGAGCGCTACGCGAAGACACGGCGCTGGGCGAGCGAGATCCGGACCCAGGCCCCCGACGCGATGGGACTGATCTGGCAGTCCCGGCGCAACCGGCCTCATCGCGCCCTGGTGCTCTTCGGCGACCGTTTCGAGAGCTGTGGGAACGAGCCGCTGGACGGCATGCCGCTCGGTGGCATCCCGGATCTCGGCTCGCCCTCCGGTGTCACGGAAGCCAACCGGCTGCTCGCGCCGCTCCAGGCGGCGATCGTGCCGCCGTGGTCGGACTGATACGCGCGGTGGCCGGGCTGATGCCCGTGGTGGCCGGGCTGATGCCCGTGGTGGCCGGGCCGGTGCGCGCGGCACTCGTGGACCGGCCCGGCCAGGATTCACCCCGCTCCCGACCAGTCCCCGACCGGACCGTCCGATTGACTGGAGTCATGGGTCCGGCAGCGCGGGGGAACCTTTGAACTCCTCCTGGAATCGCTGGAGTTGAATACGCAGCCCGGTGTGGCTGGGTACCCCTCCCGGGCTCATCACGGCGGAGCGGAGGCAAGGGACGGATATGACATCCAGCAACGGCTGCCCGGCCTGCCTCCACCCGGACCAGGGCGAACGGCACTGCCGGTCGTGCGGATTCCTGCTCGGCGGGGACCCTGTTCTTGGGGCCCCGACCGAGGAGGACCATCGGGCCGCGGCGGCCGAACTGGCCGCCGCCGCGTACGCCTGGGACCTCGACGCGGCCCGGCGTGCGCTGGGCGACCCGGCCGAGCGGGCGGAGATCGCCGGACTGCTCCGCCCGGCGCCCGCCGGAATTCCGCACCCAGGTCCTGCGGGAACGCCCAGTCCTGTGGGAACCCCGGGAACCCCGGGCCCCTCGGTGGCCAGCGATCCGCCCGCCCTGGCCGAGCTGCTGCGCGGACTCACCGCCGGTGAGCCGGCCGAGGTGCTGTTCGTCGAGTTCGGCACCCAACGGGCGGCCGTGGTAAGGGCGTTCGCCGACGCCTCCGGGCTGCCCCGCACGCGCCCGCACGCCGAGACTCCCTGGACCGAGCTGGTCCCCGGGCTCGGCCCCGGGGACGCCACGCGCCGCTTCCAACTCGCCGGTGGCGTGGGCACCGTCGAGCCGGTCGACCGCCTGGACTTCGACCGGGCCGTGCGCGGCTGGCTGCACGCTGTCGTGCCCGGCGCCTGCGGGGGTACGGGTACGGGCGTCCGTACCGGCGCGGTGGTGCTGCTGCGCGGTGGCACCGGCTGGACTCTTCTCGACCGGGCCGCCGCCGTGCTGCGCGAGGCCTGCGCGACGGGTGCCGAGAGCGCCCCGGACCCCGCGCCCGGTCCGGGTACGGCGTCCACCGTCACGGCCCGGGTCCGCCGGCTGCTGCGCGGCGTGCCGCTGCGCGAACCGCACACCCTGCTCCTGGCGCGGGCCGGAGCAGGCGCTGGCGACCACGTTCCGGTGGAGCTCCATCACCGCGTCCTGTTCGAGGCCGGTCTACGGCTCGCGCCCGGTGAGACCCGTACGGCCTCGGTCACCGTGTACGGCGGCCCCCCGGTGCTACGGCGCCCGCCCGAGGCGGGAGCCCCTGCGGGCGGCTCCGCCGCGCCGTCCGAGACCGTGCCCGTCGTACTGCCGCTGCTCGCCGGTCACTACCGCCCGGAGGACCGCCACCCCGCGCTCCTCGGCCTGCCCCGTACCGAAGTGCCCGCGCTCGGCTCCGCGCACCTCACCTTCGTCCTGCGTGGTCCAGGCGAGATCGAGGTACGCGCGGACGGCGGAGACACTCTGGCCGAGGCACCGGCCGAACGGGGGCAGAGCCTGCACGCCATGGTCCACCACGTACCGCGGTTCCTTCCCCGGCCCAGGCCCCTGGAGCTCATCTGCGCGGTGGAGATGTCCGGCGCCGACCGGTCCGAGGTCGCCGAGCGCGTCGGTTTCACGAGCGACCTGATCCGCGCCGCGGAGCGCCACAGCGGCGCGGGCGGTGGGCTACAGGTCGCGGTGATCGGCTACTACCACCACGCGCCCCGCAACGAGCACCAGCAGGACCGCGACCTCATCACGTACGTACGGCCGGGGCCACCCGACCGGGCACAGCGCCAACTGCGGGAGCTGCCCCAGGAGATACGGCCCCGCGACACCCTCACGTCCTCCTTGGAGGACGCGCTCAGGACCGCGGCCAAAATGGCCGCCGGGCAGCGCGCCGACCGGGTCGACCGGGTCGACCGGGTGCTTCTGGTGGTCGGCAGCCGGCCACCGGCGCTGCCCGCACAGGACGGTCTGGTGCCCGGCTGTCCGCGCGCCGTGGACTGGCGCGAGCAGCTGGAGACCCTGCGCCACCGGGGCGTACGCGTCGGTGTCCGGGCCGAGCCTTTCGCCGCCCCCGCCACTTCCGGGGTGCCCAGCGGGGACCGGCTGCGCCGCTACCTCGCCCGAACCTGGCAGGACCTGACGAGCACGGACCGTCTCCTCTTCCGGCCCGGCACCGACTCGGCGGAACGGGCGGCGCTCGCCTTCACCGCCGAGCGGGAACACGACACCGACGGCTGTCCGCTGGCGTTCGCCGCACCGCCGCTGCCCCCACGCCCATCCGACCTACCGAGGAGCTGACCCACTCCATGACGACACCCACGCATCAGCCTGACCCGGGCTCCGGGGACGGCGCGGACGGGGCCCGCTCCCCGGACGAGGGGCACTCCCCGAACGGGAACTCCGACGCGAGCCGCAGCTGGCAGCCGCTCGGCCGCGGCGGCGCGCCCGACGCCGCCGTACCGCCCCCCGTACCGCCTCCCCTCCCGCCTCCCCTGCCCGCGTACGACCCGCTGCGGCCCGCCGCACCCGACAACCACTCCGTGGCCGACCAGGTCAACTCACCGATGCCCGTACCGCAGCTCCGGGGCGCCTCTCCCGCCGGTGTCAGGATCGGCGTGTGGGGAGCCTCCGGTTCCGGGAAGACGACGTTCCTGGGCGCCGTGCCGATCGCCGCGATGCAGCACCAGCACCGCGGCCAGGTGAACTGGGTGGTCGCGGGCATGGACCCCTCCTCCACCGAGTTCCTGCACGAAAGCGTGGATCTGCTGGTGTCGGAGCAGCGGTTCCCACAGGCGACCCGGGCACAGCGGGACCTCAGATGGTCGTTCTCCGGCGAGATACAGGGAGCACGAGGTTTCGGTGCCCGCCCGATCACCTTCGCGCTCGAAGTGCTCGACCTCCCCGGGGAGGCGTTCAACCCCAGGTCCAACCAGGTCGGCGAGGAGCTGCACGACCGGGCCGTGACCCATCTGACGAACTGCGGCGGCCTCGTCTATCTGTTCGACCCGCTCCTGGACGCCAACCAGCAGACCGCGAGCATCAACTACTTCTTCGGGATGGCCAGTCAGATCGCCGGCCGGGTGCGCGACGAGGGCCGGCTCCTCGCCAACGGCCGGCTGCCGCACCACGTCGCGGTGTGCATCACCAAGTTCGACCACCCGGATGTCTTCGAACCGGCGCTGCGGGCCGGCTGGGTCACCCAGGAGCGGACGGGCGACATCCCGCGCGTCCCCGACCACCAGGCCCCGGGCTTCTTCGACTGGATGTGCGACAGCTTCCGCGGCGGCAGCGCGCGACTGGTCCGTGACGCCCTCCGCAACTTCTTCCACCCGGACCGGATGTCCTACCACGCCAGCTCCGCCATCGGCTTCCGGCTCAACCCCTACAACCAGTTCGACTACCGCAGCTACGTCAATGTGGAGCCGGACGGCGGACGTATCTGCGGCTCTCCGCCGATGCCGATCAACATCATCGAACCGCTGATGACCCTGGAGAAAGGTCTGCGGGACACACCCGCCCGGCCGCCGCGCGGCGGCCGGCTCCGGTGGGGGCGGCGGAGGTGAGCGGGCCGCCGACCGGGCGCCCGGTGCGCGCCGCCTGGTCCCTCCAGGGCAAGGCGCCGGGCCAGGTGGCCTACGACGTACAGGCGGGCAACGTGGACCCCCGGATCGCCCAGAAGTACTTCTGGGAGGCGTCCACGGAGACGCCGCGCCCCGACCGCGCCCATGCCCCCGACGCGCTGCCCTGGGTGGCGTTCCTCGGCGGCACCGAGGCCGGCAGGCCCGTAACAGGTCTGGTGGAGACCGTCTGGTCGGGCGGGCGGGACGCCACCGGCCGGATCAGCTACTCGGCCCGGCTGCTGCTCCTCGACTGGCGGCCGACCAGCGGCGCCGGGCTCACCTGGTCCTCGCTCTACAACGCCGCGCTGGACGCGGAGTGGCCGGCCATGGGCCCGCACGACGCCCAGGACCCCCCGCACCTCGTTCTCGACGCGGCCCCCGCCGATGTCGCGAAGCTGGCCCGGTACATCGACCAGGACATCCGGTTCGAGTGGGCCGCGCGGTCCGCCGCGCTGCTCCTTGAGGGACGGCATGTGGTCATCACCCTCTCCCCCGAGCACGCCGGTCTGAACGCCGTCACCCGGGTCGCCGTGCTCGACGGGATCTGCGCCCTGCTGCCGTACGGGAGTCGCGCCTGGCTGTCCGCCGCGACCTGGGCCGGTCATGGCGCCGATCACGAGCTGCGGCTGACCTTCGCGCTGCGTCCCAGGGGAAACCAGTGCCATGCCGTACTCGCCGGGCAGCCGCCGCAGGAACCCGGCTCGCGTGAGGGCCGTGCCTATCTGGCGGAGCTGCTGCGGCTTCGACGGAAGTTGGGCATCGAGACCTTGCTCACCCACCTGCTGTCCCATCGCGCCCCGCTGACGCCGCTCGACGCCGAACGGGCGCTGCGGCACCTGCGGGACCTCGACCTCCGGTCGGTGGTGGTGGGGGACATCGACCGGGGCACCGGCCGACTGGGCGATGTGGCCAGACTGCTGAGCCTGTGCCCGTTGGTCCAGCTGCCCGAGCGGGAGGCCGCCACGGTGGCCCGTCATCTGGCGCTCTGCACCCTGCCCGGCGGTCGCTCCGAGGCGGAGCGCGAGCAGGCCCGGAGCCTGCTTCTGGAGCACTGGTCCGCACGGGCCGGCCGGGCACTCGCGGACGAACTCAACTCCTGGCCGGTCGAGAGCCAGACCCTCCAGCGGGTGGGTGCCGTCCTCGATCTGGCGGCAGCGGCGCGGCCCCGGGACCGGCGGGCCCACGCCGTGGTCCTGGCCGGCTATCTCGACGGGGGCGCGGCGGCCGTTACGCCGGAGGGCCTGTTGGCGCGGAGTCAGCACCTGCACGCCCTGCGGCAGGGTCTGGACGAGGACACCGCCGCCGCCGTGCGCGACGTCCTGGTCCGCCGTCCGGAACTGACCCTGACCTGGCTCGACTTCAACGCCGGGCGGAACACCCTGGACGACCGGATGGTGCGGGAACTGCTGCACCGGCCGGAGTCGGCGGGCGTGCCGCCGCACCGGCCCAGCGGGGCGGGCGAGCCGCCGCACGCGCCGGACCTGGTGAGCGAGCGGAGCGCCCCGGACTGGCTGCGCGGCGCCGCGCTGATCCACCGCGGACCGCCGGCTCCCGCGGCCCACCCGACCTTCCCGGCCGTCCCGGCTTTCCCCACCGTCCCGGCCCCACCGACCGTCCCGACCCGCCCGACCGTCCCGGCCCGCCCGGTCGACCGGGACGCACTCGACGCGTTCGCCGGAATCTCCACGACGGCCTGGCGCACCGGTCTGCGCCTCGCCTGCCACGCCCGTAATCCGGACGTGCTCTCCTGGCTTCACCCGGAGCTGTACGAGGTCGCGACGGGGCGGAGCGGCACCGACGCGGACCGGGATCTCCTGCTCCGCCAGATCGATGTCCTCGTACCGAAGCGGCCCGGCCTCGCGGGGGAGCACGCCGCCTGGGCCGATCTGTTGCAACTCCTCCTGGTCGGCCGGGGCATGCCGCGGTCCCGCCTCATCGCGGACGACGGCGAGGCCGCCGCCGAGTACGCCGCCGTCCTGCGGCGGGAGGTGCCCCAACTGGGGCTGGGGAGCCGGAGGGAGACCGCGCTGGCCTCGGGGCTGGTCGGTGAACGGCTCGACCAGGTCCCCTACCGGGTTCTGCGGGAGCTGACCCGCCCTCCGGAGGCCCCGGGCCAGGGCGGTCCTGAAACCCTGGAGGACCCGCTGCTCGACCGGATCGCCGAGCTGTTGAAACAGGCCGGGGACTGGATCACGGACGGCATGCCCGCGCGGTGGGAGCAGCGCCTGAGGAACCACCCCGGCCTCCAGTGGCTGGCCCACACCGTCGAGATCCGCCGGCTCGTCGCCACCCGTACCGCCAGTGCCGAGGCGCTGGGCGACACCATCTTGCGGGCGAGCCCCCACTCCCGGTACGCCAGGAGCGCGCAGCAGACCGTCGAGTACCCCTCGGCCGTACTTGAGGCGATCACACCCTGGCTCCACGATCACGCGGGGCGCGCCGACTCGGTCCATCGACTGGCCGGGCACCTCAACCGGATCTCCCCGCAGCGGTTCCTCGGCGACCTGCTCTATTACTCCATCGCTCAGCCCCGGTTCGGCGAACTGGTCAGGCAGCGGGTACTGGAAGGCCACGAGGAGATGAGGGACGGCGTCGAGCACGCGATCAAACTCCTGCGCCAGAAGCCGTCCCGCCGGCAGCCGACGGCGCCCGTACCGACACCCGGCCAGGCCGGACCTCGCGGACCCGGCGGACCCGGCGGATACGGCGGCCCTGGCGGACACGGCGGGCCCGGCGGACACGACCGGCAGGGGTTTGTGCCGGAGGCACCGGGGTCCTCCGGCGGTCGGCCGTACGGCGAACCGCCCCGCCCGGGACCCGGCGACCACGCCGAGCCCGACCGGAACAGGGGATCGCTGCTGCCCTGGCGGCGGCGCCGAGGCGGTGACCGCGCGTGAACTCGCCGTACGCTCATACCCACCCCGGTACGCACGCCCACACCCCCACGCCGGACCACACCCTCGCCCTCGACATCGGCGCCCGCTACGCGCGGCTCGCCGTCGCACGGCCCGGCGCCGGGCCGCCGCGCCCGGTGTCGCTGCCCGGTGACCTGCCGGGCGAGGGACTGCCGCTCTCCGCCGCCACGCGCGGCCGGCCCGTCGACGCGCTGCGCGAGGCGTACGGCGCCTACCTCGCCCGGTACGGTCCGCCCGCCGGAGCCGTGGTGGTCCTGCCACGCCGCGGCGCACGCGAGTGGGCCGGGCCCGCGACGGCCGCCCTCGCCGCGGACGGCTGTCCACGGGCCCGTGCGATCGGCACCGCGCATGCCCTGCTCGCCCTGGTCCGGCATACCTCGGGCGGGACGTCCGACGCCGGGGAGTATCTGGTGTGCGATGTCGGGGCCCGTGCCGTCGACGCCGCGCGCTGCACCCGGGCCGGCTCCTCGGTACTCCTCCGTGCCACCGCCGAGGCACGCGGCCCACATGGCCTGCTGGGAACGGAACTTGACGCCGCTCTCCTCGCCGCCGCCGGTCTGTCCGACGACGAGGAAGGGCATCGCGACCTCGCCGCCGCGCGCCTGGACGACCCCGGCGGGCGCCGCCTGGGGCTCGCCGTGGCCCAGGCGGTGAGTCGCCCCGACCCCTTCGACGACACCGTCGTGTACCGCATGGCCGGCCGGGACATCACCGCGGGAATCGTACGGACGTCGCTTGCCCCGCTGGTCGACGCGGTACGCCGGGCCCTGGCCGAGATCGCCGGGCCGCCCGGCGCGGCCGGGCCGCCCCCACTGCTGCTCGCCGGAGGGCTGGCCCGACTCCGGCCGCTCGTCCAGCAGTTGGGCGAGAGCCACCGGCTGCTTCCGCTGCCCCCGGAGGTGGACCCCGGGTACGCGGCGGTGGCCGGTGGCGCCCTGGTGGCCGCCGGGCTCGCCGACCCCGGTGACCGTTACCCGTACGCCGTCCGTATCAGCACCCACAGCCGCACGGCCGGACGCCTGCGGACCGAGGAGCTTCAACTGTCCGCGCCCGGGGCCCTGGAGCCGGGCGGTGACACCGTGTTCGCCGTACGGGCGGGCCGGCCGGCCGATGTGCTCGCCGACGCGGCGGCCGGGCGCCCGCTGCGGGTCGAGGCCGTCAGCCCCGACGGCCGCCCGGTGCCGCTGCCGGACGTCACGCTGCCCGCCGGCGCGCCGGACGGGCTCTGCCGGGTCGGCGTCCGGGTCGGCGCGGACGGGGCGGCGGCCCTTGTACTGCGCCCGGTCGCGGAGGACGCGGACACCGAGACTCGCGTACCGCTCGGCCCCCTGCCCGTCCCGCCCGAAACCTGATCCGTCCCCACCGCCCAGACCGTCTCTGCCCAGGTGCCGCGCCCGAGGAGCCCACATGATGAACAAGCCGCCGTCGCAACCGAGAGCGGGACGCACGCGCGTCCACGCCGTCCACCGCACCGTCGTCTCACTCGCCGCCCTGGTGCTCACGGCCTTGGCCGCCACGGCGGCCGGGTCACCCGCGGCCGGGAAGCCCGCGATCGGGACGGCTCCCGCCGCCGGATCGGAGCCCGGCCGCACCGCGATATACGCCGACCTCGGCCTGGACGAACTCCCCGCCGACTACGTCATCCTGGTGGATGTCTCCGGCTCGATGCTGAGCGAGGGGCGGTACGCGTCGGTCAGGTCGGCGCTGCTGCCGTTCCTGAAAAGCCTGTCGCCACAGGACTACGTCGCTCTGTTCACCTTCGGGAACAAGGCCGAGACGGTCTATCTGGGCCGCCCGTCCGACCCGGCGGGCATCATCGACAAACTGCCCGCCCGCGCCGGCCCCTCCGGTGTACGTACCGACATCGGCGCCGCCCTGGACCGTGGCCTGACCGAGCTGGAGCGGCCCGGCGCCGCCGAGGTCGGCTCCGTGGTGATGTTCACCGACGGCAAGCACGAGCCGGCGAAGGACTCCGCGTACCCCAAGGCCGACGGGCCGGCCTGGGACGCACTGCGGGACCGGGGCACCGACCTGGCCGCCGAGCACGAACTGGCCGCCTACTCCCTGCCGTTGGCGACCGACGAGTCCGGCACCGCGCAGCTGGCCCGCGTCGTCCCGAAGACCACCGAGCTGCGGCCGGAGTCCGTACAGGACCTCGCCGAATACCTCGGCAGGGCCGCCGAGCGGTCCCGGGCGCGCAAGGCCGCGCGGCTGATCGCACAGGACGCGGGCAAGGGCGTCACCGCCACGTGGTCGCCCACCGGAACGCTCGACCTCGGCAACGGCGGGGCGGCGGCCACCCTGACGCTGACCGCCACGACCGAGCGGGTGCCGCTGACCGTGACCGGCCTTGAGGCGACCCTGAACGGACAGCCGCTCACCGTCACCGGCCTGCCGGACCGGGTGTCCCTGAAGCCCGGCGCGGCGCGGCGGTTCGACGTCCAGGTGCGGGGCGAGCCCGACGCCGGTGCGCTGCCGGTCCGGCGGACCTGGGAGTCCGAGGCCGGTCTCACCGTGCGCGGCGAGGTCACGACGCCCTGGGCGGCCACCCTCGACGACGTGACGTTCGAGGTGCCGTCGGCGGTGGGCGTACCGGACAAGGGTCCCCGGCTGCGGGCCGAGGTCGGCTCGCCTCTGGTCCTGCCCCTGCTGATCGGTGTCCCGGTGGCGGCCCTCCTCGCGGCCCTGCTGCTCTGGGTGCGCCGTAACCGGGCGGTCCTCAGCGGCGTACTGGTGCTGTCCCCGGCGTCGGCCCTCGGCGACGGCCCGCGGGACCATGTCGTCCTGCGCGGACGGCGGTTGGCGCTGGCGCCGCCGCGGATCGGGGGCACCGGCAGCGTGCACGGCCGCCGGTTCCGGACGGACGACGGCCGTCGCGGGATCGCCCTGCACGTCCGCTACAGCCCGGACGGCACGCCGGCACGGAGCGCGAACGCCATCTGCCGGCCGGGGAACGACGTGGTGATCAACGGCATCACGTTCGCCTACCGGCCCGCGCCCGCCGAATCGGACCTGTCATGACCACCGGCCAGGACCTCAACGTCGCCGCCACCCGGGTCGGCACCCATGCCCTGGGCCCCGGACGGCGATCGGTGGTGTGGGTGCAGGGCTGCCCGTTCCGCTGCGCGGGCTGTCTGGCACCGGAGTGGATCCCGAACCGCCCCGCCCGGCGCCTCGACCCCTCGGAGCTGGCCGGCGAACTGCTCGCAGACCCCGGTGTGACGGGGCTGACCCTCTCCGGCGGCGAGCCGATGGCCCAGGCCGCCGGGCTGGCCGCGCTGGTCCGCGCGGCCCGCGCACGGCGCGACCTCTCGGTGATCTGCTTCACGGGCTACCGGCTGGAACGGCTGCGCGCCCGGCCGCCGGCGCCCGGGGTCACCGAACTCATCGGCCTCCTCGATGTGTTGATCGACGGCCAGTACGTCGCCCGCCTGGACGACGGCAAGGGGCTACGAGGCAGCGCCAACCAGCGCGTCCACCACCTCACGCCCCGGCTCGCCGGATGCGGATACGACTTCACCGGCGGGCCGCGTACCGCCGAGATCGCGGTGGACGGGCCCGCCGCCCTGCTGGTCGGGGTGCCGCCTCCCGGTCTGCTCGCGGCCTTCGAATCCGCCGTGGAAGAGGTCCGTTCGCGGCCGGTCCTTCCCGGCACGGATGACGCGACGCCCCCGGCGCCCCCGGGCGCGGACCACGGCCGAGCGCCCCATGGCCCACCGACGAACGGCCAACCGGCCAACGGCCAACCAAGCAGCCTCCAACCAAGCAGCGGACAGCCAAGCAGCGGACAACCGACCAGGTGAGGACAACTGACCATGAGCGGCAAGAAGCGCGTCCTGGTGGACGAGACAGAGTGGTACCGGGCCCAGCGCGCGGCCCAGAACCTCAGGCAGGTCCGGCGCGACGTTCCCCGGCTCCTTGACGAGGTCCGGCGGCGTACCGAGGCCGACCAGGCCCGTACCCGGGCCGAGTTGGTGGAGCGCGCCCGCCGCACTGAGCAGGCGCTCTCCGGCCTCACGGCCCACACCCAGCGACTGGAGCAGGACACCGGCCGCAGGCTGCGCGAGCAGTCCGAGCGCCTGCACCGGGAGCTGCGCGGCACCGCGGACCGGCTCGAACGCGACACCCGTACCGCGCTCGACGAGCAGCGCGCGGCCCTGGAACGTGAGCTGGCCGCCGAACGCGACCAGCGCCACCGCGATATCGCCGGTCTCACCGGACGCGTCGACGAGCTCGCCGGGAACCGCGAGCGCGCCGCGAGCGCCACACAGGGCTGGCTCGCCGACGGCGTCACGATGTCCGAATTCATCGCCACCACCCTGCCGCACGAACGGCACGCCCCCGGCAGACTCGACCGGCTCCGCCTGGACCTCGACACCGCGCGCCGGAACAGCGACCTCGGCCACTACGAGGCCGCACTCTCCCTCGCGCAGCGCACCTACCTCGACCTCAGCGAACTACGCCTCGACATCGAGCACCGGGAGCTGGAACGGCGGCTCGCCGCGACCGCGGCCACCGACGCGCTGGTCCTGGTCGAGACGCTGATCACCGAGAACGAGGTCAGGCCGGTCATGGGCCCCGACGGGCAGCCGCTGTCCGGTGTCGAACTCGATGTGGACCACTGGTCGGAGGGCGAGCTCACGACGTTGCGCGCGCAGCTGGCCGAGCGGCTCTCCCGGGCGAGGGACGACGTCACAACAGCCGCCGAGCAGCGCGAACTGGCGGCCGAGGCAGCGGACTTGGAGCGACGCCTCGGCGAACTCGTGGATCTGGCCGGTATGCGGCAGCTCGCCTCCCAGCTCCGGGTGAACCTCGCCGACTCGGTGGCCGAGACGCTGTCCCGTATCGGCGCCTACGAGCTGGCGGATGTCGAGTATCAGGACGAGGACGAGCGCCGCTCGTACCACGCGGTCCTCCAGCACGCGAACGGCAACGAGATCGTGGTGCAGGTCCTGCCCGCGCCGGACGGTGAGACCGGGCAGGTGCTGCGGGTCCTCTCGTACGACTACGACACGGTCGCGGAACGTGAGATCAGGGACCGGGCCGAGGCGGTGCGGCGCGCGCTCCAGGAGGACGGGCACCCGACCGGTCCGCTGGAGACAGAGCTCGGTGTCCCGGAGCCGGAGGCCACCGACCTGGACCGGTTCCGGCCGGGCAGGCGCACCGCGCCCGGTGGCTCCTCATGACCGGCCGGCTCGGCTCCCGCTTCGCCGACCTGCGGCTGAGCGTCGGCGAACCGTTCACCGTGCTGTACGGGCCCGGCGTGGACGACACCTTCGTCGGCGCCGACTACCGGGAACGAAGTCTGGACGCCGCGCTGTGGCATCTGCTGCGCGCCGAGTCCTGCGCGTATGTGGCGTACAGCTCCCAGCGCCGGCCGCTGTACTTCCTGGACCCGGACTCCGAGGCGCGGTCCCGGCCCGGCGCCCGCACCCGGGCCGACGGACCGGCGCAGCCCGGGGCGGGATCGGCGGGGCCCGGCCTGATGCGCCATCCCCGCCTGCGCGGCCCACTCGGCCGGCTGGTGGTACGCCCGCCCGCCGGCGCACAGAACGTCGCATCCGCCAACGTCGCACCCGCCGGGGAGCGCGCCACCGCGCCCGCCGAGCCCGGGCCGCCGCGTACCCTCTCGGACCCCTTCACCGTCATGACCCTGTCCGGATATCTGGCCGACCCCCCGCGCCGTACGGCCGTGGTGTTCACGGACGCGGAGAGCACCCTGCGGCACACCGACGCCACGCGCCCCCTGGACACCTTCTTCGGCGACTGGGCGCGGCACGGTGACTACGATCACCCGGTCGTCCTGGTCTTCGCGCGCGAGACGTTCGACGCCTGTGTGGAGTACGTCGAATCGCTGCGCGGCTATCCCGGTCTGGCCGCCCGGCTGCGCCGGCGGGGCGCGCCGTCCGCCCGTATCGGCTATCCGGACGAGGCCGAACTGCACTGTCTCGTACAGCGGTTGCGACTGCGCCGGGGGCTCCGTATCGGCAGCTGGCGCGAACTGGACAGCGTGGTACGGGCGATGGCGGCGCAACCGCTCACCGTGAAGAACTGGCGCAGCAACCTGCTGTCCCTCGGCGACACCCCGCTCAGCGGCAAGGAGCTGGCCGAGCGCGGCTGGCTCCCCCGCTCGGCCGGACAGCGGTCGGGGGCGCTCGCGAGCCGGGACATCCGGTCGGCCGAAGAGCAGCTGAACGACCTGCCGGGCCTGGAACCCGTGAAGAAGCACCTCAAAGAGCTGCGCGGGCGGCTGGTCAACGAACAGCTGCTGCGCGCGGAGGGGCGCGGCATGGACGCGGAGAGGGGCTCCCCCCACCTGCTGTTCGCCGGTCCGCCCGGTACCGGCAAGACCACGGTGGCCCGGCTCGTCGGCGAGATGTACCGGGAGCTGGGTGTGCTGAGCCGCGGCCATGTGGTGGAGGCACGGCTCGACGACATGATCGCCGGCTACATCGGACAGACCGCCCCCCAGGCCAACGCCGTCATGGACCAGGCCATGGAGGGGGTGCTGTTCCTCGACGAGGTGCACGGCCTGAGCAGCGAGAACGGCAGCTTCGACCGGGACGTCGTACGGCCTCTGCTCACCCGGCTGGAGAACGACCGGGACCGGCTCGTGGTGATCGCGGCCGGATACCCGGACAAGATCGACGAGTTCCTCGCCTCCGACCACGGCTTCCCACGCCGGTTCGGCCATCGCATCGACTTCCCCGACTACCCGCCGGACGTCCTGCACACCATCCTGCTGCGGTACTTGGGGACAAGCGGCCTGGACTGGGACGAAACGTTCTCCGATCAGCTCCTTCAGGTCGTCACCGAGCTGTACGCCACGCGCCGCCCCGACTTCGGCAACGCGGGCACCATGCGTGAGCTCAGCGGCAAGATCTTCACCTGCTGGGCCAACCGGGTCGAGGAGGACATCAAGCAGCCGCTCAGCATCGAGGACCTGCCGGAGGAGTACCGCGCTCTCCTGCCCCCGCCCGTGCCTGGCGACGGCGCCCTGCTGGCCGATCTGGACGACATGATCGGCCTCGCCTCGGTACGTGAGGCGATCACGGACCTGGCCGACCGTATCCGGCTGCGCCAGGCCCGGGGCAGAGCCGTGCCCGCGCCCCCGAACATGCTGTTCACCGGGCCGCCGGGCACCGGCAAGACCTCCGTGGCACGCGCCGTCGGCACCATGCTCCGCGGCCTCGGGCTGCTGCGCCGGGGCCATGTCGTCGAGGTCACCCGCGCCGACCTGGTCGCCGAGTACGTCGGTCAGACCGCGCCCCGGGTCCGCGCGGCCGTACTTGAGGCCCTTGAGGGGGTGCTCTTCATCGACGAGGCCTACAGCCTCACCGCGGGCTCCGCCATCCATGGCTCCGACTTCGGCAAGGAGGCCATCGACACTCTCGTCAGGGAAATGGAGCACCGGAAGGACCGGCTCGTGGTGATCGCCGCGGGCTATCCGCGCGAAATGGATGAGTTCCTCCGCAGCAACAGCGGCCTGGCCTCCCGCTTCGAACTGCGCGTGGAGTTCCCGTCGTACAGCACCGAGGAGCTGGTCGAGGTGCTGCGCCGGAGCGCCGAGGCAGAGGGCTACACCCTCACACCGGAGGTCGCCGAGCGGGGCGGGCGATGGCTCGACGCCCGACGGCGTACGGATCCCACCGGCTTCGGCAACGCCCGCGAGGTACGTGGTCTGCTCGCCGCCATGGAGGCCCGCCTGGCCCGCCGCCTCGTCAGCGGCCAGGCGGCCGGTACGGTCCCGACCGCCACCGAGTACTCCACGTTCGCGGTCGACGATGTCCCTGTCACCGTCCCCGGAGGCTGATCGAGCCCGGCGGGGCGACCTGCCGGGCCCCGCCTTCCGGGTCGGCCTTCCGGGCCCCGTCTTCCGGGGCGGCCATCCGGGCCCCGCCTTCCCGGCCCGCTCGATCGACCGGACAGGACCTAATCCAGCGCCTCCCGCAGCACCCGATCGATCGCGGCCAGATGGCGTTCCACCTCGGCGGCATCCGCGCGCGCCCGCTCCAGCGCCGTCCCGTCCTCGGCGGGCCGTTCTCCGCTGCCCGCCCCGGTCCCGTCACCGTCGACGCGGTGCCGCGCGGACAGCGCCTCCGCCAACTCCCGGTCCGCCCGCGCATAGCGCCTCAGCTCCGGAATCCGCTCCCCGAGCTCGGCGCGGACCGCGTCCAGGCGCCGACGCAGCGTATCCAGCTCGGAGGTGGTCCTGGCCAGCTCCCGTTCCTCCGCGGCGAGCCGCTCACCGCTCTCCTCGGCCCGGTGCAGCGCCTCCCGGATACGCGGCCCGAGCGCGTCCAGCTGGTCCTCGTTGAGCCGCACCAATGTGCCGCAGTCCGCGGTCAGAGTCCGCTCGGCGGCGTTGTCCCGGCCGCGCAGCGCCGTCAGGCGTTCGTCCACCACCTGTTGCTGTCCACTCAGCGCGTCCAGCGCGTCCGCCAGCCGTTCGAGCCGGCGCAGCTCCGCGATCCGCTCCCGCAACTCGGCGTGGTCCGCGAGGCGTTGACGCAGCTCGTCCTCGGCGGCGGCAAGCCGCTCCAGGGCCGCCCGGTCGTCACGCAACCGCCCGTGGAGCGAGGTGAGTTCCGCCAGCCGCTTGTCCAACTGCTCCGTCAGCCGCTGACCGGGCCGGGCGGCCGTCACCAGGCGGGGCGCCTCGGCGGCCAGCGCCGGCAGCTCCTCCAGCGCGTCGAACAGGCCGAACAGCCCTTCGAGCGCGGCGACGCCATCGCCGTCACGTTCCTCCGCGAGCGCCGCCGCGGCCCAACGGAGCGAGGCCCCCAGCGCCGAAAGGGCCGCTGCGGCCCCGGCACCGTCCGTGAGCGCACCGCGTAGTTCCTGACGGGCCCGCTCGCCCGGGGACATGTCGTCCGCGACCGTCATCCGCACCCCCCGATTCCCTGTTCACACCGTCGTCCGAGGCAGCGTAGCGCCGAAGTCCCCACCGGCAGCGGCACTTGCCCGGCCTGGCTCCCCGCGTCCCGCCGATGGCGTGAACACCTCCCTCGGCGCCCCCGAATACGCCTGCGGTACGGGCCTGTTCGGACCTAAACTGCGCACCCGGGCCCGCCCCCATCCGGAAGGAGCTCCCGTACCCGTGCCCCACCGCACACCGGACAGCACCCCCGTATCGGCCGCCGGCTCCCCGCGGCCCGTGGAACCCGTCCTGACCGCACGGGTGTTGGCCCTGCTCGGCGATGTCGCCGCCGCCGAGCAGCAGCCGCGCGAGGCCCGCCACTGGTACCGCCGCGCCCTGGACGCCCCGGACGGCGACCATGCACACGACCACGCCCGCGCGGCCCTCGGAACCCACACGGCCACGTCCTGAGGCGTGGCTCGCGGCGTACGGCTCGCCGCCCTCGCACTCGGCACGGTCCACGTACTCAGAACACCCGAATCGGGATCTCCGCGGGGTCGGTGAGCAGATCGAGGATCTCGTCGTCCAGTCGGACGAGTGTCACGGAGGCACCGGCCATGTCGAGCGAGGTGCAGTACTCGCCCACGTAGCTGCGCCCGACCTCGATACCGCGCCCGGCCAGCTGCTTGTGGGCCAGGCCGTACACCAGATACAGCTCGCCGACCGGTGTGCCGCCGAGGCCGTTCACCATCAGTGCGACACGGTCACCTGAGGAGAACGGCAGATCGTCCACGACCGCGCTGACGAGTTCGCGCACCATCGCGTCCGCCGACCGGAGCTTCTCGCGCTTCCTGCCCGGTTCACCGTGGATGCCCACGCCCATCTCGACGGAGTCCTCGGGCAGTTCGAACAGCGGCGAACCCTTCGCCGGTGGCGTGCACGCGGTGAGCGCCATGCCCATGGTGCGGGTGACGGAGTTGACCTTCTCCCCGATCCGGTACACCTCGTCGAGATCCGCACCCCGCTCGGCGGCGGCGCCGACGGCCTTCATCACGAAGAAGTTGCCGGCCACCCCGCGCCTGCCGACGGTGTACGTCGAGTCCTGTACGGCCACGTCGTCATCGATGAAGAGGGTACGGACGGTCACCCCGTCGGCCTGGGACAGCTCCTCGGCCATCTCGAACGCCATCCGGTCCCCGGTGTAGTTGTTGACCAGCAGCAGCACACCCTTCGGGGACGCGACCAGCTTGACCGTCTCGTAGACGAAGTCGGCGGGCGGCGCGGCGAACACATCGCCGGGGCAGGCGGCGTCGAGCATCCCCTTGCCGACGGACATCACATGCGCCGGCTCATGCCCTGATCCGGATCCCTGCACAAGGGAGACCTTGTTCTCCCGTGGGGAGTCGGCCCGCATGATCAGGTTGTACTCAGGCACGTACTTCAGCGTGTCGGGGTTGGCCAGGGCCAGTCCCTCCAGCATCTCCGCGACGTAGTCCTTCGGGTCGTTGACGAACTTCTTCATGCCGTGACTCCTCGTCGTCCTGCCGGTCCCGGGTATCCGCCGTCAGTCGCGTGCGTCCCACTCGGCGGCGACGCGCTCCGCCATGACCGCGATCGCCACCGCGCCCGGGTCCGGCGAGCCGATGCTGCGCTCGCCGGTGTAGCTCTGGCGTCCACGTCTGGCCCGCATGGGCGCGGTCGCGTCCGCCGCGGCGCGGGCGGTCGTGGCGGCCAGGGCGGCCAGCTCCGTACCACCGGGGGCCGGTTCACCGTCGGCCAGCCGCCGTTCCAGGGCGTCGGTCATCGGTATCAGCGCGTCCAGCAGCGTCTTGTCACCGAGGTCGGACCTGCCGCGCACCTTGATCCCCTCCGCGGCGGCCCGCAGCATGGCCACCGCGTCGGCGGCGGTCAGCTCCGGCCGGTCCTTCACCGCGCCGGCGGCCCGGAGGAAGGCGGTGCCCCAGAGCGGCCCCGATGTGCCACCCACCCGCTTGGAGATCACCAGGGCGACCTTCTTCAGGAATTCGGCCGGCGAGTCCGAGGCGAGGGCATCCCAGTCGCTGAGCACGATCTCGAAGCCGCGGGCGAGCGAGTACCCGAAATCCCCGTCTCCCGCGACGGCGTCGAGGTCGCCGAAGGCCTTCTCGTTGTCCACCGCGGTCCGGGCGATGGACCGGACGACGAAGGTGAGGTCGGCGGCGGACGTCGACGGCGATGGCGACGATGGCGACGATGGCGATGGCGACGATGGCGATGGCATGACTCTCCTGACTGCCGCGACGTCAGTGCGGTCGGGGGCGGGGGCGGAGGGGGCCGGGGTCGAGCGAGCCGGGGTCGAGCGAGCCGTACGACTCGTCGCCACCCGCGGTGAGCAGGGCGGCCAGATCCGCGAGCACCACATAGCGCCCCGGGTGGACACCGAGTGGATCGCTCAGCACCCGGGTGACGGTCTCCTCGGGCGGCGGATCGCCGAGCGAGCTGACCACCAAGGAGGCCCCGGTGAAGTCCTCCTCGCCGGTGTAGGCGCTGGTCGTGACCGCGCAGGCGAGCCCGGCGCCGAGCGCGGCCAGCATCCCGTTCCGGCTGTCCTCGATCGCGACGACGTCCACGGGATCCAGCCCGAGCCCGCGCACGGCGAAGGCGTAGATGTCCGGGGCGGGCTTCTTCCGCTGGACCACGTCCCCGGCGAACACGCTGAAACGAGCGGCCAGTTCCGGCCCCATGGCGAGTGCGAGCACGCTGCGGACGGACGCCTCCGCGGAGGTGGAGGCGACCGCGAGCGTCCATCCGGCCCCGTGCGCCGCCGCGGCGACCCGACGCACGCCGGGCCGGGGCGGAATGCTTCCACCGCGGATGATTCCGGTATAGATCTCGGTCTTGCGCCGATGCCAGTCGGCGACCCGCTCATCGAGCGCGGCCGGGTCGGAGGGCAGACCGGCGGCGGCGACGAAGTCGGGGGTCAGCAGCGTCCGCATCCGCTCCTTGCCCCCGCCGACCTTCACCTTCTCCGCGTACTCCGCGTCGCTCCACCGCACAGGCAGACCGAACTCCTCGAACGTCTCGTTGAAAGCGGGCAGGTGCCCGTCGCGTTCGGTGTCGGCGAGGACACCGTCGCAGTCGAAGATGAGCGCGGGCACGGCTAACCCGCCCGCCCGGCGCTGCCGAAGAGCCTCATCAGCGAACCGGCCAACTCGACGACGTCCTGGCGTACGGCCCGGAAGAGCGACGGCGGATCCCACTTCTGCCGCTCCTCCGCCGTCCGGAGGAAGGCCAGGTTCGACTTCATGTACGTCTCCTTGAGGGCCGTCGAGATATTGACCTTCGCGCACCCCCGGGAGATCAGGTCGCGGAACTGCTCGTCGGAGAGTCCACTGCCGCCGTGCAGCGCGATCGGCACCGGATAAGCGGCCACGAGATCGGACACACGCTGGGCGTCGAGCACCGGCGCCCGCTTGTACGACCCGTGTGCGTTCCCGATCGCCGGTGCGAAGACATCGACCTGCGTGGTCCGCAGAAACTCCAGTGCGACCGCGAGACTCTGCTGCTCGGCGGCGGCGTCGCTGCCCACATCGTCCTCCACGCCGGTGATCGACTCGATCTCCCCCTCGACGGCGGCCCCGTACGCGCGGGCCTCCGCGACGACCTCGACGGTCTGCCGCATGTTCTCCTCGACCGGCAGCTTGGAGGCGTCGAAGAGCACCGAGTTCCAGCCCCGCCGCAGGCACTCGGTGATGACCTCGCGTTCCGGGCAGTGATCCAGATGCAAGGTGACAGGCACCTCGATACCGGCGGTCATCGAGGTCCACATGGCGTAGAGGACATCGCTCCCGATGGATTTGACCGTCTTCACGGACGTCTGCACGATCAGCGGCGACGCGTTCTCCACCGCGGCCGCCAGCACGGCCTCCAGCGTGAGGTCGTTGAAGACATTGATGGCCGGCACGGCGTAGCGCTCGTCGAAGGGCTTGACGAGGATCTCGGTCAGCGATGTCACACCCACAACGCCTCCACGGCTCCGCCCCCGCCCCTCCATTCCACGCCCAGGCATCTCCCCCCGCCACTTTTGCCCCCGGGCACGGTCGACCGATGGCGGCGCCCTCCCATCAGCACGGGATCGACGAAGGGGTCGGGCTCACAACAGCCCGACCCCTTCTGACCTGCATGTTCGCCACATCAGCGAAGTGGCGTTAGGTCACCCGCTACACGTTGAAGCGGAACTCGACCACGTCGCCGTCCTGCATCACGTACTCCTTGCCCTCCATGCGGGCCTTGCCCGCCGCGCGGGCTTCCGCCACCGAGCCCGTTTCGACCAGGTCGGCGAAGGAGATGACCTCGGCCTTGATGAAGCCCTTCTGGAAGTCGGTGTGGATCACACCGGCCGCCTCGGGGGCCGTCGCGCCCTTCTTGATCGTCCAGGCGCGGGATTCCTTGGGGCCCGCCGTCAGGTAGGTCTGCAGGCCCAGGGTGCGGAAGCCGACGTGGGCCAGGGTGGCGAGGCCCGGTTCTTCCTGGCCCACCGACTGGAGGAGTTCCAGGGCCTCGTCGTCGGCCAGTTCGGCGAGGTCGGACTCCAGCTTGGCGTTGAGGAAGATCGCCTCGGCGGGGGCGACCAGGGCGCGCTGTTCGTCCTTGAACGTGTCGTCCGTCAGCTCGTCCTCGTCGACGTTGAAGACGTAGAGGAAGGGCTTCGTGGTGAGCAGGTGCAGCTCGCGCAGGGGTTCGGCCTTCTCGGTGCCCTGGAGGATGCCGGCCGAGAAGAGGGTTTCGCCGGTCTCCAGGATGGCCTGGGCCTCCTCGATGGCCTTGACCTGGGCCACGACCTCCTTCTTGATACGCGACTCGCGCTGGAGGCGTGGGAGGACCTTCTCGATCGTCTGGAGGTCGGCGAGGATCAGCTCGGTGTTGATCGTCTCGATGTCGTCCTTGGGCGAGACCTTGCCGTCGACATGGACGACGTTCTCGTCCTTGAAGGCCCGGATGACCTGGCAGATCGCGTCCGATTCACGGATGTTCGCCAGGAACTTGTTGCCCAGGCCCTCACCCTCGGAGGCGCCGCGCACGATGCCGGCGATGTCAACGAAGTCGACCGTGGCCGGAAGGATCTTCTGCGAGCCGAAGATCTCCGCGAGCTTGTCCAGACGCGGGTCGGGCACGCCGACCACGCCGACGTTCGGCTCAATGGTGGCGAACGGGTAGTTGGCCGCCAGCACGTCGTTCTTGGTCAGGGCGTTGAACAGGGTCGACTTGCCGACATTCGGCAGGCCGACGATTCCGATCGTGAGCGACACGTTGGCGACTTCCTGAAGTGAGGACTGGCTGATGGCCGTGGGCGGCCCAGGGCGGGCCGATCTCCCAGTTTACGGGCGGGCCGAAGCCGCCACCGACGGGCGCCGGGCGGTTCGGTCCGGGCGCCCGGCGTCGAACTCAACGCCAAGCTCGCCCAAAGGGCGTGTCCAACGCCTGCTTCGTCGTCCCGGGCCACCTACGTTGGTCCGGTGGAGCAGCACAGGACACGTCAGCCTCAGCAGCGTCGGCAGCGCCCCCCGAGCCCCCGCACAGGGACAGGCGCCGGGACCGGCACCAGGGCCCCCGGCGGCTACCGCGTTCCGGTGGCGCCCCGGCCACGCGTGTCGCCGTTGGCGCAGCGGCTGCGCAGACTGCCCAATCCACGGTTCACCGGGCTCGGCGCGGGCCTGTTCGCCGCTGCGACGATGCTGGGCATCGGCTTTCTTGACCGGCTGCTCCTGGACGGCGCGCCGCTGGTCTACGGGGTGCTGTTCCTGCTGGTCAGCGCGGTGACCGCGCTCTGGGTACGTACCGCCGACCTGGTCACGGCGCCGATCGGCGTGCCGATCGCCTTCGCCGTCGGCGCGTATCCGATCGCCGACGGCACCGGCGGCTTCGGCGGGCAGACCATGGCGCTCGTCACCACCCTGGCCGTGCACGCGGGCTGGCTGTACGGCGGCACGCTCATCGCCGGGCTCATCGCGTCCGTACGGAAGGTACGGCAGATGGGCCGACGCCAGAACGCCCGGGAGGCGGCGGTCCGAGCCGGAGCGACCCGGGCCGGGGCCACGGCATACCGCTCAGCGGGCCCCCGCCCCGGACCCGGACCCGGCCCCCGGACCAGGGCCCCCGGAGCCACCGTGCCCAGGGCCGTCCGCCGCGGCTAGGGCGTGTCCAGGTCACGCCCCCCTACTGTTACTTCCCCGCCGCCGTCATCGCCGCGCCCACGATCCCCGCGTTGTTCTGGAGCTCCGCCGGCAGAATCTCGGCCCTGATCCCCTCGATGAGAGGGATGAACTTGTCGGCCTTGCGGCTCACCCCGCCCCCGATGATGAAGAGATCGGGCGAGAACAGCATCTCCAGATGGGCCAGATACTTCTGGACGCGGTGCGCCCAGTGATGCCAGCTCAGGTCCCCGTCCTCCTTGACCTTCGTCGACGCCCGCTTCTCCGCCTCGTGGCCGTCCAGCTCCAGATGGCCCAGCTCGGTGTTGGGCACCAGCTTGCCGTCCATGAAGAGCGCGCTGCCGATCCCCGTACCGAAGGTAAGCAGGAACACCACACCCTTGCGGCCTCTGCCGGCGCCGAAGGCCATCTCGGCCACCCCCGCCGCGTCGGCGTCGTTGAGGAGCGTGGTCCGCAGGCCCAGCCGCTCGCCGAGCAGCTGCCCCGCGTCCGTATCGATCCAGGCCTTGTCGACATTGGCGGCGGTACGGATCACCGAGCCCGTGACCACCCCCGGGAAGGTGATGCCGACCGGGCCCGACCAGCCGAAGTGCCGTACGACCTCCACCACGCCGTCGGCGACGCTCTCGGGCGTCGCCGGGTGCGGTGTCAGCACCTTGTACCGAGGTTCGACCAGATCACCGCGCTCCAGGTCCACGGGCGCACCCTTGATGCCCGAGCCACCGATGTCCACTCCGAAGACGTTCATGGACACAACGTTACGGGCAGATGCTGACAGCGACTTCCCGGACGGTCGCTTTGGCCCTGCCCGTGGGCCGGGCACCCCCCGCGCCCATCCAGGCCCTTAGAGGCCGCGCGAATAGGTGGCGCGGACTCTTACTTCTCCGAGAGGGCCGCCGCCTCGGCGCGCAGGTCGCGGCGCAGCTCCTTCGGCAGCGAGAACGTGATCGACTCCTCCGCCGCCTTGACGATCTCGACGTCCTCGAAGCCGCGCTGCGACAGCCACTCCAGCACGCCTTCGACCAGGATCTCCGGAACGGACGCGCCCGAGGTGAGACCGACCGTGGTGACGCCGTCGAGCCACGCCTCGTCGATCTCCTCGGCGCCGTCCACCAGATGGGAGGCGCGCGCGCCGGCGCCGAGGGCGACCTCGACCAGCCGGACCGAGTTGGAGGAGTTCTTGGAGCCGACGACGATCACGAGATCGGCGTCGGCGCCCATCTGCTTGACCGCGACCTGGCGGTTCTGGGTGGCGTAGCAGATGTCGTCGCTCGGCGGCGAGATCAGCTGCGGGAACTTCTCCTTGAGCGCCCCGACCGTCTCCATCGTCTCGTCCACCGACAGCGTGGTCTGCGAGAGCCAGACGACCTTCGACTCGTCGCGCACCTCGACATTGGCGACATCGTCCGGGCCGTCGACGAGCGTGATGTGGTCCGGGGCCTCGCCCGACGTACCGATGACCTCTTCGTGTCCGTCGTGGCCGATGAGCAGGATGTCGTAGTCCTCGTTCGCGAACCGGACGGCTTCCTTGTGCACCTTCGTGACCAGCGGGCAGGTCGCGTCGATGGTGGCCAGGCCGCGGTCCGCCGCCTCCTGGTGCACGACGGGCGCGACGCCGTGGGCCGAGAACATGACGATCGAGCCCTCGGGGACCTCCGCCGTCTCCTCGACGAAGATCGCGCCCTTCTTCTCCAGAGTTCTGACGACGTACTTGTTGTGGACGATCTCGTGACGGACGTAGATCGGCGCCCCGTACTGCTCCAGCGCTTTCTCCACGGCGATCACGGCGCGGTCGACACCGGCGCAGTAACCACGGGGAGCGGCGAGCAGGACGCGTTTGCCGGCGCGGCGCACGGCGTCTCCACTGGGGGTGGCGGCGGGCGACGGGCGGGACTGTGCAGTCATGCGTCCCATCGTAAGGCCGTCCACAAGAGGCGGGACGGCAGGCGGCGGCCGGAGACTGGGCCTACGCGATCGACGGAGGGACGCGATGGCCGAGACCGGCGCCGGTTCGGACGGCCCGTCAGACCGGCCACCGGACGGGCCCTCGTCGGACGGGCCGTCGAAAGGCCGGCCGGACGCCAGGCCTGGGGCGGCGGCCCCGACGCCCGGGGGCGGCGAACTGCGGCGGACGCTCGGCTTCCGCGACCTCGTCGTCTACGGGCTCCTCTTCATCGCCCCCATGGCACCCGTCGGCGTCTTCGGAACGCTCGACGCCAAGTCCCATGGCGCCGTGGCCCTCGTCTACCTCGTGGCGACGGTCGCGATGGCGTTCACCGCCTTCAGTTACGCGCAGATGGTGCGGGTCGCCCCGCAGGCCGGCTCCGTCTTCGCGTACGCGCGCAAGGGGCTCGGCGAAGGGGCCGGGTTCATCGCCGGCTGGATGGCGATGCTCGACTATCTGCTGATCCCGGCGGTCGCCTATCTCTTCGCCGGGATCGCGATGGAGGCGCTCGTTCCGTCCGTCGACCGGTGGGTGTGGACCGCGATCGCCGTCGTGATCACCACCCTGCTCAACCTCTGGGGGGTACGGGCCGCGGCCCGGGTCGGGATGGCGGTGCTCGCCCTGGAGATCGTCGTCCTGCTGGTGTTCGTGGTGTCGGCCGTCACGGTGCTCGCGCGGAACGGCGGGACGCGCGGCTGGGCCACCCCGTTCACGAGCGACGTGGGCTTCTCCCCGGCCGCCGTACTGGCCGGGGTTTCGGTGGCCGTGCTGTCCTATCTGGGCTTCGACGCGATCGCGTCGTTCGCGGAAGAGGTGACGGGCGGATCGCGGCAGGTGGCGCGCGCCGTGCTGTCCTGTCTGGTGCTGGCGGGCGCGCTGTTCATCGCGCAGACCTATCTGGTGGCGCTGCTGGAGCCGATGTCCTCGGCGGAGCTCGCCGCGGATCCGGCCGCGCAGGGCTCCGCGTTCTATGACGCGGTGGACACCTCGGTCGGCGCCTGGCTGCACGATCTGGTGGCGGTCAGCAAGGCGATCGGCGCGGCGTTCGCGGCGCTGGCCGCGCAGGCGGCGGCCGGACGGCTGCTCTTCGCCATGGGCCGCGAGGGCCGGCTGCCGCGCGTGCTCTCGCGTACGGACTCGGGCGTGCCCCGGGTGGCGCTGCTGCTGGCCGCCGTGGTGACGCTGCTTGCGGCCGTGTGGGCGGCCCGGCGCGCCGACGGGCTCGACCGGCTGGTCTCGGTGGTGGACGTCGGCGCGCTGACGGCGTTCGTGCTGCTGCACGCGTCGGTGGTGGGGTGGTTCGCGGTACGGCGCGGGGACGGGCCGGTACGCCCGTTCCGCCATGTCGTGCTGCCGGTGATCGGCGCGGGGATCCTGATCGCGGTGATCGTGGCGGCGGCGGGCTCGGCGCGGGTCGCGGGCGCGATCTGGCTGGCCGTGGGTCTGGTGGTGCTGCTGGTGCAGCGGGGGCGAGGGCGGGGGCGGGGACCCGGACGACCGGCCCCGTTCACCGACAAGCCGTAGCCGGGGCCGGGGCTGGGGGCCGGGGGGCAGGGGGCCGGGGCCGGGGCTGGGGGCCGGGGGGCAGGGGGCTGGGGCCGCAACACCGCGGTCGTCGGGCCCGCGCGTCCGGCCCGTGCCCGTCAAGCCGCTTTCGGAGCGATGTCACAGGCGGCCGATACGCTCCCGTGTATGGCTCTCAATACGTCCGCGGAGGCTCCGCTGCCCGTCGGCGAGGTGTCGCGGCTCATCGGCGGATGGATCGACCGGCTCGGTGCCGTCTGGGTCGAGGGGCAGATCACCCAGCTCTCGCGCAGGCCGGGGGCGGGCGTCGTCTTTCTGACGCTGCGCGATCCGTCGTACGACATCTCGGTGAGCGTGACCTGCTACCGACAGGTCTTCGACGCGATCGCGGATGTGGTCTCCGAGGGCGCGCGGGTCGTGGTGCGGGCCAAGCCCGAGTGGTACGCGCCGCGCGGGCAGCTGTCGCTGCGGGCCACGGAGATACGGCCCGTCGGCATCGGTGAACTCCTCGTGCGGCTGGAGCTGTTGAAGAAGTCCCTGGGGGCCGAGGGGCTGTTCGCCGCCGACCGCAAGAAGCCGCTGCCCTTTCTGCCGCAGCTGATCGGGCTGGTGTGCGGGCGGGCCTCGGCGGCCGAGCGCGATGTGCTGGAGAACGCGCGGCGGCGGTGGCCGGCGGTGCGCTTCGAGGTCCGCAACACCGCGGTGCAGGGGGTCAACGCGGTGGCGCAGGTCGTCCAGGCGGTCAAGGAGCTGGACGCGCTGCCGGAGGTGGATGTGATCGTCGTGGCGCGCGGCGGCGGCAGCGTGGAGGATCTGCTGCCGTTCTCGGACGAGCAGTTGGTACGGGCGGTGGCCGCGTGCCGTACGCCCGTGGTCTCCGCGATCGGCCATGAGCCGGACGCGCCGCTGCTGGACCTGGTGGCGGACGTACGGGCCTCGACACCGACCGACGCCGCGAAGCGGATCGTGCCGGACGTCGGGGAGGAGCAGGACCGCGTACAGGCCCTGCGGGACCGGGCCCTGCGGACGGTACGGGGGCTGCTCGACCGGGAGGAGCGCGGTCTCGCCCACGCGCTGGCCAGGCCCGTGATGGAGCGACCGCACCGGATGGTGGACGAGCGCGCGGCCGAGGTGGACGCGCTCGCCGACCGGAGCCGGCGCGTGCTGCGGCATCTGCTGGACCGCGCGGACTCGGAGCTGTCGCACACCCGCGCCCGGGTGGTCGCGCTGTCGCCTGCGGCAACGCTGGAGCGCGGGTACGCGGTGCTCCAGCGGCCGGACGGGACGGTCGTACGCTCCCCGGACGAGGTCACCGCGGCCGAGGAGCTGCGGGCCAGGGTCGCGGAGGGTGAGTTCACGGTACGGGTCGCCGAGTGAGCTCCGGCGCGATCGTTGTCGGACCGCGCCTCCGGCGCGCGTCCAAGAAGGTCAAGAAGGTCTGAGAAGGTGGATCACATGGCCAGGACGGACGAAGACGCGACGCTCGGTTACGAGCAGGCGCGGGACGAGTTGATCGAGGTCGTACGGCGGCTGGAGGCCGGTGGTACGTCACTGGAGGACTCGCTGGCGCTGTGGGAGCGGGGCGAGGAGCTGGCGAAGGTCTGCCGCCGCTGGCTGGACGGTGCCAGGGCGCGGCTTGACGCGTCCCTGGCGGACGAGACCCCGGAACATGACGGCCGGAACGGCGGCGAGGCGGAAGCGCCCCTGTCCTGACGCCCCTGTCCTGACGCCCGGGGCCGGACTCCGGAGGCCGAACCTCCAGAGTCGCTGTGAGTCGAGTCACCCCACCGGTGATTTTTGTTGAAGGTTCACACATCCACTTGTACGGTGAATCCTGTTCATCGGATCCATCGCGCCCCCGGAAGGTACTTCCATGTCCCTCGTTCTCGACCCCGCCGCTCAGGACCTCCTCTTCCGTGAGGCACGTACGGCCAATACGTTCTCCGACGAGCCGGTGACCGAGGAGCAGGTGCAGGCCATCTACGACCTGGTCAAGTACGGCCCCACCTCGATGAACCAGTCGCCGCTGCGCGTCGTCCTGGTCCGTTCCGCCGAGGCCCGCGAACGCCTCGTACCGCTCATGTCCGAGGGCAACCAGGCCAAGACCGCCACCGCGCCGCTCGTCGCGATCCTGGCCGCGGACAACGAGTTCCACGAGGAGCTCCCCCAGCTCTTCCCGCACTTCCCGCAGGCCAAGGACTTCTTCGGTGACCGTTCGGTCCGCGAGCACACCGCCGCGATGAACGCCACGCTCCAGGCCGGCTACTTCATCGTCGGCGTCCGTGCCGCCGGGCTCGCCGCGGGCCCGATGACGGGCTTCGACCCGGCGGGCGTCCAGAAGGAGTTCCTGGACGACGACCACACCCCGCTGATGATCATCAACATCGGCAAGCCCGGCGACGACGCCTGGTACCCGCGCTCCCCGCGCCTCTCCTTCGACGAGGCCATCACCACCGTCTGAGCCCGCACATGAGCGAGGCCGCCGACCCGTGCGGGTCAGCGGCCTCGTCGCGCGTAGTCAGGACGCCGCGACTCCGGCCTTCTCAGCCTCCGGCTTCCCCGACTCCGGATCCCCGACCCCGGCCTTATCGGCCGTGTCGGCCTTGGCAGCCGTGTCGGCCTTGTCGGCCTCCAGCGCGGCGGCCATCTCCGCCAGCCGCTCGAAGGAGGCCGTACCGGTCACCACCGTCGTCGCGTCCCCGTCCGTCCGGACCAGGGCGTCGTACTTCGGCCCCTCCCAGCGCTGCCAGGTCTCGCCCGCCACCTGCTGCGTCTCGCCGGTGTCCTCGGCCTGCTGGCTGACCTCCGCGGCGTACTTCTTCGGAGCCCCCGTCGACTGCTCGACCGCGACATACTCGCCGTCCGGGGCCAGATAACCGAGGTGCCAGGCGTTCTCACTGGCGCGCTTGTACGAGACGGACGTCGGCTTCCAGGTCTCCGCCAGGCCCGCCGGCGCCAGCACCGGGTACGGCGCCGCGCGCCGCGCGGTCAGCAGCTCGACCCGGTAGTCGACCGCCTTGACCGGGATCGGCTTGTCGTCATGCGGGATGAACACATAGATCCCGGCGACGACGAGTCCGATGACCGCCATCGACAGGAAGAGGTCCCGCACCGTCTGTTTGCCTCGTGTACTCGCCACCGCACCATCGTCGCATCACCCCGCGGCGCTCATACGTGGGGCCCTCTGCTCAATCTGTCGTTGTACGGATAGAGTCGTATCACCCTCTTATCCGGCCGTCGCCGTACAGAAAGGTGCGCTCCGATGACCGAGCATCAACTACCGCCTCCCCTTGAGGTGTCTCCCGAGGCACCCGACCGCAACCTGGCCCTGGAGCTGGTCCGGGTCACCGAGGCAGCCGCGATGGCGGCCGGCCGGTGGGTCGGGCGCGGGGACAAGAACGGCGCGGACGGCGCCGCGGTGAACGCCATGCGCACGCTCGTCTCCACCGTGTCGATGAACGGCGTGGTCGTCATCGGTGAGGGCGAGAAGGACGAAGCCCCGATGCTGTTCAACGGCGAGCATGTCGGTGACGGCACCGGCGCCGAGGTCGATATCGCCGTGGACCCCATCGACGGCACCACCCTGAACGCCAAGGGCATGCCGAACGCGATCGCCGTCCTGGCCGCCGCCGACCGCGGGGCCATGTTCGACCCGTCCGCGGTCTTCTACATGGACAAGCTCGTCACCGGCCCCGAGGCGGCCGACTTCGTCGACATCAACGCGCCTGTCGCGGTCAATATCCGCCGGGTCGCCAAGGCCAAGCACTCCTCGCCCGACGATGTCACCGTCGTCATCCTCGACCGCCCCCGCCACGAGGGCATCGTCAAGGAGATCAGGGAGACGGGCGCCCGGATCAAGTTCATCTCCGACGGCGATGTGGCCGGTTCGATCATGGCCGCGCGCGAAGGCACCGGCATCGACCTGCTGATGGGCGTCGGCGGCACCCCCGAGGGCATCATCTCGGCGTGCGCCATAAAGTGCCTCGGCGGTGTCATCCAGGGCAAGCTGTGGCCCAAGGACGAGGGCGAGCGGCGGCGCGCGATCGACGCCGGGCACGATCTGGACCGCGTCCTGTCCACCGATGATCTGGTCAGTGGCGACAATGTCTTCTTCGTCGCCACCGGCATCACGGACGGCGAGCTGCTGCGCGGGGTGCGCTACCGCTCGGAGACCGCGACGACCCAGTCCCTGGTCATGCGCTCGAAGTCGGGCACGATCCGGCAGATCGACTCGACCCATCGGCTCTCGAAGCTCCGGGCCTACAGCACGATCGATTTCGACCGCGCCAAATAGCCCTCGCCGTCACCGTTTCCACGTGCGCGAGCCGGACCCGGTCCGGCCGACGGATACGGACCGGCGTTTACGAACCGGCGTATACGGAGGGGGCGCCCCAGCTGTGCGGCGGGGAGCCCCCTCCGTATCCGTACCGTCCGCGAACCGCTCCGCTTCAACCGGCGGCGGCGATCCGGTCACCCGCCGCGGCGGCCTTGCGCAACTCCACCTCGCGCCGCCGCCGACGGGCCAGCACCACCCGGCGCTCGGCCGCGGTCAGCCCGCCCCACACCCCGTACGGCTCGGGCTGGAGCAGGGCATGCTCCCGGCAGTCGACCATGACCGGACAGCGGGCACAGACCCGCTTCGCGGCCTCCTCCCGCGCCAGTCTCGCGGCTGTCGGCTCCTTGGAGGGGGCGAAGAACAGTCCGGCTTCGTCCCGGCGGCACACCGCCTCCGAATGCCAGGGGCCGGCCTGATCCTCCCGAGCGGGACTCCGCTGGGGCGGCACGGCGGCGACCTGCAAGGGCTGATGCGGCAGTTGCAGCACGGTCTACTCCTGACGACGGCTTCGCGAGCGAGAGACGATGAAGCTTTCCCTACCCGCTGTACGCACGCCTATGCACTGAGTGGCAGCCAGTTCGGAGTCCGGAACGCGGTGCGGAATTCCGGACGTGCCCTCCGCAACGGGACGCCTCTGGCCGGAAGTAGCCGAAAAAGGTCGTACGAGTCAGTGACCGAGGTGCTTGCGGAGCTGATCGCGGAGATCGGCGATGAACTTGCCGCGCTTCGGCTTGGCCTCCACATTGCCGAACACCGAGTATCCGTTCACGACGACGGTCGGCGCGTCCTGCTCCTCGGCCTCCAGCGTGACCACCTCGAAATTGCCGAAGATTCCCGTGCCGTTGCCGCGCAGCGTGATGTTCTGGGGGACCGTGATCTCGACATTGCCGAAAATGGACGTCGCGTTGATCACGGTGGTGCGCTGCCCGAAGAGCGCCTCGGTCAGATCGATCTCGATATTGCCGAAGAGCGAGAAGGCGTTGGTCCTGCGGCCGATGCGCCAGCGGCCCCTGCGGGTCGAACTGCTGAAGATCGCGACGAGGTTCTCGGCCGGGGCCTCGGGGTCCTCCGGACCGTATCCGTACGAGGCCGCCGAGGACGCCGTCGGCGTGACCGGGCGCCCGTCGGCCCCGGTGGCCGGCAAGTCGCGTACCAGCGGCTCCAGTTCGGCGACGGTCTTGGCCCGGTAGACGGAGTCGATCCGCTCGGCGTGCTCCTCGGCGTCCAGCCGGCCCTCCGCGAGGGCCTCCCGAAGGATGTCCGCGATCCGGTCACGGTCGGCGTCGGAGGCCCGGATGGCCGGGGGCTCCGCCGGCGCGACCGGCTTCTGCGCGACCGGCTTCTGAGGGTGCTTTTCGAGGTCCACGGCCCCAGGGTAGCGAAACGCGATAGATCGCGACTAGGGGCAGACCCGCCAGGCGTGTACCGGGCACGTCCCGAGCCCGTGCCGAACACCGCCCCGGGCCCCGCGTATCCGGCCCCGTAACCCCCAGGCACCCGCGAACCGGCACGACTGAGCCCTACCTCACAGCACCGCCGTCCGCACCGCGCCCTACGCTGGAGAACGCGTAGCGCGTCGCCAATGGAGGCCACGCCGCTGTCTGTCGAGTGAGGAATGGCCGTAATGCCGGAGTTTGCGTACTCGGATCTGCTTCCGCTGGGAGAGGACACCACGCCGTACCGGCTGGTGACCGCCGAAGGTGTCTCCACCTTCGAGGCCGACGGCCGTACGTTCCTCAAGGTCGAGCCGGAGGCCCTGCGTACGCTCGCCGCCGAGGCGATGCACGACATCTCGCACTATCTGCGCCCGGCCCATCTCGCCCAGCTGCGCAGGATCGTGGACGACCCCGAGGCGTCCTCGAACGACAAGTTCGTGGCGCTCGACCTCCTCAAGAACGCGAATATCGCGGCGGCGGGCGTCCTGCCCATGTGCCAGGACACCGGTACGGCGATCGTGATGGGCAAGCGCGGGCAGCGGGTACTGACGAGCGGCGGCGACGAGGAAGCCCTTTCGCACGGAATCTACGACGCGTACACGAAGCTGAATCTGCGCTATTCGCAGATGGCTCCGCTCACCATGTGGGAGGAGAAGAACACCGGCTCGAACCTGCCCGCGCAGATCGAGCTGTACGCGACCGACGGCGGCGCGTACAAGTTCCTCTTCATGGCGAAGGGCGGCGGCTCCGCCAACAAGTCGTTCCTCTACCAGGAGACCAAGGCGGTTCTCAACGAGTCCTCCATGATGAGGTTCCTTGAGGAGAAGATCCGCTCGCTCGGTACGGCCGCGTGCCCGCCCTACCACCTGGCGATCGTGGTGGGCGGTACGTCCGCCGAGTTCGCGCTCAAGACCGCGAAGTACGCCTCCGCGCACTACCTGGACGAGCTGCCGTCCGAGGGCTCCCCGACCGGCCACGGCTTCCGTGACAAGGAGCTGGAGGAGAAGGTCTTCGAGCTGACGCAGAAGATCGGTATCGGCGCGCAGTTCGGCGGCAAGTACTTCTGCCATGACGTACGGGTGGTGCGGCTGCCGCGGCACGGCGCCTCGCTGCCGGTCGCGATCGCCGTCTCGTGCTCGGCCGACCGGCAGGCCGTCGCGAAGATCACCGCCGAGGGCGTCTTCCTGGAGCAGTTGGAGAAGGACCCGGCGCGCTTCCTCCCGGAGACCACCGACGAACACCTCGATGAGGGACAGGTCGTCCGGGTCGACCTCAACCGTCCGATGGACGACATCCTCGCGGAGTTGACGAAGTATCCGGTCAAGACGCGGCTCTCACTCACCGGACCGCTCGTGGTGGCCCGTGACATCGCGCACGCCAAGATCAAGGAACGGCTCGACGCGGGCGAGGAGATGCCGCGGTATCTGAAGGACCACCCGGTCTACTACGCGGGTCCGGCGAAGACGCCCGAGGGGTACGCCTCCGGTTCCTTCGGCCCGACGACCGCCGGCCGGATGGACTCGTACGTGGAGCAGTTCCAGGCGGCGGGCGGCTCGAAGGTCATGCTCGCCAAGGGCAACCGCTCGAAGCAGGTCACCGACGCCTGCGGCACGCACGGCGGCTTCTATCTCGGCTCGATCGGCGGCCCGGCCGCCCGGCTCGCCCAGGACTGCATCAAGAAGGTCGAGGTCGTCGAGTACGAGGAGCTGGGCATGGAGGCGGTCTGGCGGATCGAGGTGGAGGACTTCCCCGCGTTCATCGTCGTGGACGACAAGGGCAACGACTTCTTCACCGAGCCGGCCCCGGCGCCGACGTTCACCAGCATTCCGGTGCGCGGCCCCGGTCTCGCCTGACGCCCGCACCGTCCGGGCCCCGCGGAGCCCGTCCTGGCCACGCGGGGCCTCTTCGACGCGCCCTCCCCGGCCTTCCTCCGGGGAGGGCGTTCCCGTCTCCACGACACTCACGGGGAACACATCGGATCAGCCGGACGCTCACCCTCGCAGGAGGTACGACGACGATGACGACCGACGAGAACCAGTACCGGACCGAGCACGACTCCATGGGTGAGGTACGGGTCCCCGCGCACGCCAAGTGGCGTGCCCAGACACAGCGCGCGGTGGAGAACTTCCCCGTCTCGGGACAGCGGCTGGAACGCGCCCATATCGAGGCCCTGGCCCGGATCAAGTCCGCCGCCGCCAAAGTCAACGCCGATCTCGGCGTGATCGACCGGGACATCGCGGGTGCGATCCAGGACGCGGCGGCCGAGGTCGCGGAAGGCCGCTGGGACGAGCATTTCCCGGTGGATGTCTTCCAGACGGGTTCCGGTACCTCCTCGAACATGAACACCAACGAGGTGCTCGCCACGCTCGCCACCGAGCGTCTCGGCCGTGAGGTCCACCCGAACGACCATGTGAACGCCTCGCAGAGCTCCAACGATGTCTTCCCGTCGAGCATCCATATCGCCGCGACCGCCGCCGTCACCGGTGAGCTGATGCCGGCGCTCGACCATCTCGCCGCCGCCCTGGAGCGCAAGGCCGAGGAGTTCCGGGACGTCGTGAAGTCGGGCCGTACCCATCTGATGGACGCCACGCCCGTCACCCTGGGCCAGGAGTTCGGCGGCTACGCCGCGCAGATCCGGTACGCCGGCGAGCGGCTGACCGCCTCGCTCCCCCGGCTCGCCGAGCTGCCCCTCGGCGGTACGGCGGTGGGCACCGGCATCAACACACCGCCCGGCTTCTCCGCGGCCGTCATCGCGGAGGTGGCCCGCGCGACCGGACTGCCGCTGACGGAGGCCCGTAACCACTTCGAGGCACAGGGCGCCCGCGACGGACTCGTGGAGACCTCGGGACAGCTCCGTACGCTCGCCGTCTCCCTCACCAAGATCGCCAACGATCTGCGCTGGATGGCCTCGGGCCCGCGCACCGGACTGGCCGAGATCAGCCTCCCCGATCTCCAGCCCGGCTCCTCGATCATGCCCGGCAAGGTCAATCCGGTGATCCCGGAGGCCGTGCTGATGGTGGCCGCGCAGGTCACGGGCAATGACGCCACGGTCGCGACGGCGGGCGCCGCGGGGAACTTCGAGCTGAACGTGATGCTCCCCGTGATCGCCAAGAACCTCCTGGAGTCCGTACGGCTGCTCACGAACGTCTCCCGGCTGCTCGCGGACCGTACGGTCGACGGCATCACGGCCCATGTCGAGCGGGCCCGTCAGTACGCCGAGTCCTCGCCGTCCGTGGTCACCCCGCTGAACAAGTACCTCGGGTACGAGGAGGCCGCGAAGGTCGCCAAGAGGTCGCTCGCCGAGCATCTGACGATCCGCGAGACGGTGTTGGCGGGCGGCTATGTGGAGCGCGGGGATCTCACTCTGGAGCAGCTCGACGAGGCGCTGGATGTGCTGCGGATGACGCGCCCATGAATACGTAGGTGTGCCGTGGCGCCCCGAACGACAGGACCTAAGATCTGCGCATGACAGCGACGGTGAGGGCGACGAACGGGCAGCGCTGGGCGCCCGGCACACAGATCCTGTGGCGGTACCGGGAGAACGCCGGGGACCGCGTGCACATCTGCCGTCCTGTCACGGTCGTACAGGACACCGACGACCTGCTCGCGGCCTGGCTCGCGCCGGACACCCCGTGTGTGCGGCCGGCGCTCGCGGACGGTACCCCGGTCCACCGCGAGCCGCTGGCCACCCGCTACACCAAGCCGCGCACGGTGGTGCGCGACCGGTGGTACGGGATGGGCGTGCTGAAGCTGGCCAGACCGGGCGAGCCCTGGTCGGTGTGGCTCTGGTGGGAGCGCGGCTGGCGGTTCCAGAACTGGTACGTGAACCTGGAGGAGCCGCGTACGCGATGGGCCGGGGGCGTCGACTCCGAGGACCATTTCCTCGACATCGACGTCTATCCGGACCGCAGTTGGCGCTGGCGCGACGAGGACGAGTTCGCGCAGGCACAGCAGGACGGCCTGATGGCCCCGGAGCAGGCGCGCCGTGTCCGGGAGGCCGGGCGCGCGGCGGTCGAGGTGATCAGTGCCTGGGACGCCCCGTTCAGTGGTGGCTGGGAGCACTGGCGGCCCGAGCCGCACTGGCCGGTGCCCGAGCTGCCCGCGGACTGGGACCGTACGGCGGCGCGGCTGAGGCCCTGAGGGACGTCACCGTAAGGCCGCCGTGAAGTGACCGGTTCACGTCCGGGAACGCGCTCGGACGCATACGACGTCGTGAGATCCTTGATACGCCCCCGGGGTTGAAACGTAGGATCGTCCTCCGGAAGACCGGAGCGGGGCAACAGACCGGTACGGAAAGCCAACTGACCGCTGGTCACACCGCACACGACACCACACGTCACACTGTTCGCCCGCAACGACCGCACAACAACGACCGTGAGCCACTACGAGGGGGTGGAGCCGTGCGTAAGGGCTGCCGCCCTGTCGACGCCGCCTGCCGCGCGGTAGTTTCGCCAGTCGAAACGATCGCATCGCACCCCCGGCCCGGACGGACGGAATCCCACGCGTGACGGAGCATCCCCCCTCCCACGAAGGCCGGCAGCCCCTGGTTGCCCGGCCGCAGGAACGCACCAGGCCGCGGCAGGAGGCCGGTGCCTCCGCCGTGCCGCAGCCCGCGGTGCCCGCGCCGGCGCCGGATCCCGTGGCGACGGCGCGGCGCGAGGGCGACCGGCTGCGCTTCGTGGGGGCCGCGACCCGGCGGATCGCCCGCGGCATAGATCTGGACGAGATCGTGCTCGGGCTGTGCCGGGCGACGGTACCGACGTTCTCCGACGCCATACTGGTCTATCTGCGCGATCCGCTGCCCGTCGGCGATGAGCGCCCGGTGTCGCCGTTCGTGCTGCGGCTGCGGCGTACGGACCGGCTGCGGCTGACCGATGACGACTCCGAGGGCGGCGGCGGTATCCCGCTCCAGTTCAGCGAGGGCCTGCGGCTGCCGATCCTCGACCCGCAGTCCGATGTGATGCCGGCCGCCGAGCTGTGCGAGGTGCGCTCCGGTGGCGCCCTCTCCGAGGTGCTGCGTGGCGTCCGTCCGGTCTTCGGTGATTCGGCCGCGGCCCGCGCCGCGCTGCCCGAGCTGCTCGGCGCCGACCGCACCGTACCGTCCGGGCACCGCGCGATCCTCGCGCCGCTGCGCGGCCGGCGGCGGGTCATCGGCGCCGCGGTCTTCCTGCGCAGACCGGACCGCGCCGCCTTCGAGCCGAACGATCTGCTGGTCGCGGCGCAGCTGGCGACGCATACGGCGCTCGGCATCGACAAGGCGGTGCTGTACGGCCGCGAGGCGTATATCGCCGATGAACTCCAGCGCACGATGCTGCCGGAGAATCTGCCCCAGCCGACCGGCGTACGGCTGGCCTCCCGCTATCTGCCGGCCGCCGAGACCGCGCGGGTGGGCGGCGACTGGTACGACGCGATCCCGCTGCCCGGCAGCCGGGTCGCGCTGGTCGTCGGCGATGTCATGGGCCACTCCATGACCTCCGCGGCGATCATGGGCCAGCTGCGGACGACGGCGCAGACCCTCGCCGGTCTCGATCTGCCGCCGCAGGAGGTGCTGCACCACCTGGACGAGCAGGCCCAGCGGCTGGGCACGGACCGGATGGCGACCTGCCTCTACGCGGTGTACGACCCGGTCTCGCACCGGATCACGATCGCCAACGCCGGTCATCCGCCGCCCATACTGCTGCACCTGGGCGGCCGGGCGGAGGTGCTGCGGGTGCCGCCCGGCGCGCCGATCGGGGTCGGCGGGGTGGACTTCGAGGCGGTCGAGCTGGACGCGCCCGCCGGGGCGACGCTGCTCCTCTACACGGACGGGCTCGTCGAGTCCCGGCTGCGCGATGTGTGGACGGGGATCGAGCAGTTGCGGGAGCGGCTCGCGGCCACCGCGCAGCTGACCGGGCCCGACCATTCGCCGCCGCTGGAGGCGCTCTGCGACGATGTCCTCGATGTGCTGGGCCCGGGCGACCGCGACGATGACATCGCGCTGCTCGCGGCCCGTTTCGACGGGATCGCGCCCAGTGATGTCGCGTACTGGTTCCTGGAACCGGAGGACGCGGCTCCGGGCCGCGCGCGGCGACTGGCCCGGCGGGCGCTGGCCCGCTGGGGCCTGGAGGAGCTGAGCGACTCGGTCGAGCTGCTGATCAGCGAGGTCGTGACCAACGCCGTGCGGTACGCGGAGCGCCCGGTGACGCTGCGGCTGCTCCGTACGGACGTACTGCGCTGTGAGGTCGGGGACGACTCACCGCAGCTGCCCCGGCAGCGGCGGGCCCGTGACACCGACGAGGGCGGCCGGGGATTGTTCCTGGTCAACCGGCTGGCGCGGCGCTGGGGAGCGACCCGGCTCTCCACCGGAAAGGTGGTCTGGTTCGAGATCCCCACACGGGCCTAGCATCGAACGGGACAAAGTCGGCGAAATCTACCGAAAGGTACATGTTGCCGACAAGGTGTCGTAGGGGTTAGCTGGGGCAGGCGGCCGTAGTGACCGCTGTCCCAGCCCGGGACAGGGCCTGTGATCACTCGCTGGTCCCCTGGCCCTCCCCTCTCCCGGGCTTCCTATCGACGGGAGGCCGCTCGTGTCCGGGTCCACCCCCAAGACTCCCTACACGACCAACAACGCCGGCATTCCGGTGGAGAGCGACGAACACTCGCTCTCCATCAGCCCCGACGGCCCCATCCTGATGCAGGACCACTACCTCATCGAGAAAATGGCCCAGTTCAACCGGGAACGGGTCCCCGAGCGGGTGGTTCACGCGAAGGGCGCGGGTGCCTACGGATTCTTCGAAGTGACCAATGACGTCAGCCAGTTCACCAAGGCCGACCTCTTCCAGCCGGGCAAACGCACCGACATGCTGGCCCGGTTCTCCACGGTCGCGGGCGAGCTCGGCTCGCCCGACACCTGGCGCGACCCCCGTGGCTTCGCGCTGAAGTTCTACACCGAACACGGCAATTACGACATGGTCGGCAACAACACGCCGGTCTTCTTCGTACGCGACCCCATGAAGTTCCAGGACTTCATCCGCTCCCAGAAGCGCCATCCGGCCACCGGGCTGCGCAACAACGACATGCAGTGGGACTTCTGGACGCTCTCCCCCGAGTCCGCGCACATGGTCACCTGGCTGATGGGCGACCGGGGCATCCCGAGGTCGTTCCGGCATATGAACGGCTACAGCTCGCACACCTATATGTGGGTGAACGCCGCCGGTGAGCGGTTCTGGGTGAAGTACCACTTCAAGACCGATCAGGGCATCGACTGCCTCACCCAGGCCGACGCCGACGAGATGGCGGGCTCGGACGGTGACCACCACCGCCGTGATCTGTACGAGTCGATCGAGTCCGGGAACGCGCCGACCTGGAGCCTGAAGGTCCAGATCATGCCGTTCGAGGACGCGGCCGATTACCGCTTCAATCCGTTCGATCTCACGAAGGTGTGGCCGCACGGCGACTACCCCCTGATCGACGTCGGCCGGATGACGCTCAACAAGAATCCGGACAACTTCTTCATCCATATCGAGCAGGCCGCGTTCGAGCCCTCGAATCTGGTGCCCGGCATCGGCCCGTCCCCGGACAAGATGCTGCTCGGCCGGCTCTTCTCGTACCCGGACACGCACCGCTACCGGATCGGTCCGAACTACGCCCAGCTGCCGCCCAACAGGGCGCGCTCGCAGGTGAATTCGTACGCCAAGGACGGTCCGATGCGGTACGAGGCGGCGAACGCGGCGAGGCCGTACGCGCCCAACTCGTACGGCGGCCCCGCGGCCGACGTGGACCGGTTCGGCGACCCGGCGGGCTGGGCCGCGGCCGGTGAGATGGTGCGCGAGGCGTACAAGCTGCACCGCGAGGACGACGACTGGGGCCAGGCGGGCACCCAGGTCCGTCAGGTGCTGGACGACGCGGCGCGCGACCGGCTGGTGTCGAATGTCTCCGGGCATCTGGCACAGGGCGTGTCCCGTCCTGTGCTGGACCGGGCGCTCCAGTACTGGCGCAACATCGACAAGGTGATCGGCGACCGGATCGCCAAGAAGGCGAACGGCGGCTGACATACGGACGCGGTCGCCGGACGCACTGATCACAGCGCGTCCGGCGACCGCGTCCTTCCCGGCGAGCGCGTTACAGGCCGTTCAGCGCCGGCCCGTTGTCGGGGCCGTTGGGGCCGTTGGGGCCGCCTTGGCCCGGCGGGGCGCCGCTCGACTCACTGGACCCCGGGCTGCTCGGGTCTCCCCCACCGGGCTCCGTGCTCGGCGAGCTCTCCCCGGACGACTCGGAAGGCGACGGGATCGACGCCGAGTCGGACGGGGTGGGCTCCGAGGGTGTCGGCCGCGAGGGGTCCGTGGACGGGGTCTCGGACGGGCTGCTCGGCGCCACCGGCGCCGACGGTGTCTCCCGCACGGGCACCGGGATGTCCAGATCGAACGTGGCGTCCGAGCCGCCGTTCAGCGCGTCGAGGGTGTAGTCGGCCCAGATCCGGGCGGGGAAGCCGCCGCCGTTGGCCCGGCCGGAGTTGGCGGTGCCGGTGAGCGTGACCTGCCCGCCGCCCTCCTTGGTGGACTCACCGAACAGCGCGACGACCGTGGTGAGCTGCGGAGTGTAGGCCGCGAACCACGCCGACTTGTTGTTCTCGGAGGTACCGGTCTTGCCCGCCGCGTCATAGGCCGAGGTGTCGGCCTCGTAGCCCGAGCCGTTGTCCACGACGCCCTGGAGCACGCCGGTGACGGTGTCGGCCGTCTCCCGGCTGACCACCTGCTTCCCGATCGGGTCGGGCAGCTCGACCGTACGGTCCTTGTGCTCGGCGGAGCGCACGATCGACGGCGTGATCTTCTTGCCGTGGTTGTCGAGGGTCGCGTACACCCCCGCCATGTCCCAGGTGGAGGCGTTCATCGTGCCGAGGGTGATCGCGGGCCGCTCGGGGAAGCCCTTGTCCCGCATCCCCAGGTCCAGGGCGGTCTTCTTGACCTCGGGCGGGCCGACGTCCACGACCATCTGCGCGAAGACGGCGTTGATGGACTTGTTCATCGCGGTCTGGACGCTGACCCGGCCGTAGTCACGGTCGTCCTCGTTCTCCGGGGCGTACGGGGTGTCGCTGCCCTCGACCGGCCGCTTGCTGGTGCCGTCGTACCGCGTGTTGACGCCGATCTTCCGGCCGTCCTGGGTCTCGGAGCCGTTCTCCAGCGCGGAGGCGAGCACGACCGGCTTGAAGGTCGAGGCGGGCTGGTAGTCGGTGCGGGTGGCGTTGGATATCCAGTGCTCGGTGGCGCCCGTACCGCCGTAGAGCGCGACCACCCGGCCGGTCTTCGGGTCGACGGAGGTGGCGCCGGCCTGCACGGTCGCGTCCGTCGTGTTGTTCTTGCGGTCGAGCTTGCTCTCCAGCTGCTTGTCGACGGACCGGACGAGCTCCTGCTGCCGCTTCTTGTCGATATTGAGGGTGATCGTCCAGCCGCCCTTGGCGATCTCCGCCTTGTCGACGCCCTGGCGCTCCAGTTCGTCGTTGGCGGCCTCGACGAGATAGCCGGCCTGGCCCTCCATCCCCGGGGCGGCCTTCGGCGCCCCCGGCACCGGGAACTTCAGCCCCGAGCGGGTGGTGGAATCCAGCCAGTTCTGCTCGACCATGTTGTCGAGGACATAGTTCCAGCGCTCGGTGACCAGCCTCTTGCCGGTGTCGGTGGCCGCCGCCCAGTCGTACTGGCTGGGGGCCTGGAGCAGCGCGGCGAGATAGGCGCCCTGGGAGAGGTTCAGCGCGGAGGCGTCGATCCCGTAGTACGCCTGGGCCGCGGCCTGGATGCCGTACGCGCCGCGGCCGTAGTAGCTGGTGTTGATGTACCCGGCCAGGATGTCGTTCTTACTGGTGTTCCGGTCCACCTTGAGGGAGATCACCAGCTCCTTGAGCTTGCGGGTGATCGTCTGGTCCTGGTTGAGGTAGTAGTTCTTCACATACTGCTGGGTGATGGTCGAGCCGCCCTGCTTGCCCTTGCCGGAGAGGGTGTTGATCAGGCCGCGGGCCGTGCCTTTGATGTCGACACCGGAGTCCTGGTAGAAGGACTTGTTCTCGGCGGCGACGAAGGTGCGCTGGACGTCCTTGGGGATCTTCTCCAGCCCGACGATCTCGCGGTTGATCTCGCCGGTGCGGGTGAGGATCGTGCCGTCGCTGTACTTGTAGACGTTGCTCTGCATCTCGGCCTGCGCGTTGGCGCTCGGCACGGGGACCAGCAGATAGAGCACGAACAGCCCGCCCATGGCGAGCAGACAGAGCCCGAAGAACGTACCGAGCAGTCTTTTCAGCGTGAAGAAGCGGCGTATGCCGCCCGGTTTCGCGGCGCGGCGCGCACCACGCCGGCTCGCCCGTCTGGCTTCCGCTCGGCCCATCGCCTTCTCGCTCCGCTCTCCTGTTCGTCAGGACTCGTCCGTAGCTGCTCACCACCGGAATCAGCTCAGAAAGCTAACACCGCTCGCTGTGACAAAGAGCAACTGATCAGGTCTTTTGGGACGTGACAATCAGCACCTATCCCACCTGAATCGACTCACGGGAGCGCCGGAAGGTTGCGGCAGGGCATAATGTGTAATCACAATGCTAGCTACCGCCGACCGGCGGAAGCGGACCGGAAACGGGGATGGAACATGGCCTCCACCAGCACCACCGTCAGCACACCCGCGTCGGATGACATACCCGAGATGCCCGCACCACGGGTCCGGGAGAACCCCGCCCACAGCATCGGCGGCGGGCTCGCCCTGCTGCTCGGACTGCTCGGTCTCGTCGCCGGCGTCGCCCTGGTCGTCCTGGGCGCCACCGTCGGTTCGGCCGGACTGAAGGCGGCGCTGATCGTGATCGGCGTACTCGTCGGGCTCGCCGCGTTCTTCGCGATGTGCGGACTGAACATGGTGGCGCCGGGCGAGGCCCGGGTCGTCCAGCTCTTCGGGCGCTACCGCGGCACGATCCGTACGGACGGACTGCGCTGGGTGAACCCGCTCACCTCCCGCACCAAGATCTCGACGCGGGTACGGAACCACGAGACGGCCGTCCTCAAGGTCAATGACGCCTACGGCAACCCGATCGAGCTGGCCGCGGTCGTGGTCTGGAAGGTCGAGGACACCGCCCAGGCCATGTTCGAGGTGGACGACTTCCTGGAGTTCGTCTCCACCCAGACCGAGGCGGCGGTACGGCATATCGCCATCGAGTACCCGTACGACGCCCACGAGGAGTCCGGTCTCTCGCTGCGCGGCAACGCCGAGGAGATCACCGAGAAGCTCGCCGTCGAACTGCACGCGCGGGTGGAGGCCGCCGGTGTCCACATCATCGAGTCCCGCTTCACGCATCTCGCCTACGCCCCGGAGATCGCCTCGGCGATGCTCCAGCGCCAGCAGGCGGGCGCCGTCGTCGCGGCCCGCCGGCTGATCGTGGACGGCGCGGTCGGCATGGTCGAGGCGGCACTCACCCGCCTCACCGAGCAGGACATCGTGGAGCTGGACTCGGAGCGCAAGGCCGCGATGGTGAGCAATCTACTGGTCGTGCTCTGCGGGGACCGAGCGGCCCAGCCGGTCGTGAACACGGGCACTCTCTACCAGTGACCGAACGCAAGCAGGTTCTCCTGCGACTGGACCCGGCGGTGTACGACGCCCTCGCACGGTGGGCGTCCGACGAGCTGCGCAGCGCCAACGCGCAGATCGAGTTCCTGCTCCGCCGGGCCCTGGGCGAGGCGGGCCGGCTACCCGCCAACACGGCGCCGATCCCGCGCCGCGGCCGGCCGCCGAAGACGGGGAAGGCGGCGCCGCCGACAGACGCGCCGGCAGGTGCCCCGCCGGACGCGTCAACACCCGAGCCGGAGTGACTGTCCCCCGGAGGGGCACCGCGAACGCTCTATACACGTGATGTATAGACGCGGTGTAAAGTGCCCCGCATGTCAATCGGGCACACTCTTCTCGGACTCCTGGAGTCAGGGCCGCGCCATGGATACGACCTGAAGCGGTCCTTCGACGACCGATTCGGCCGCGACCGCCCCCTGCACTACGGACAGGTCTACTCGACCATGTCCCGACTGCTGAAGAACGGGCTCGTCGTGGTCGACGGCGTCGAGGCCGGCGGGGGCCCCGAGCGGAAGAGATACGCGATCACCGAGGCCGGTGTCACCGATGTCGCCGGGTGGCTCGCGAAGCCGGAGAACCCGGAGCCGTATCTCCAGTCGACCCTCTACACCAAGGTGGTCATAGCGCTGCTCACCGGCCGCAGCGCCGCCGAGCTGCTCGACGCCCAGCGCGCCGAGCATCTGCGGATGATGCGGACCCTCACCGCGCGCAAACGTGAGGGCGACCTCGCCGACCAGCTGATCTGCGATCACGCGCTGTTCCATCTGGAGGCCGATCTGCGCTGGCTGGAGCTGACCGCGGCGCGGCTGGACCGGCTCGGCACGGCGGTACGCCGATGACGCCCGCCGGCTCCCTGCTCATAGCCGATGATCTGCGCAAGTCGTACGGAACGACCCCCGCGCTCGACGGTGTGACGTTCTCGATCCACCCGGGAGAGGTTGTCGCCGTCATGGGCCCGTCGGGCTCGGGCAAGTCGACGCTGCTCCACTGCCTCGCCGGGATCGTGCCCCCCGACTCGGGCACGATCACCTATCGCGGCCGGGTGCTGACCGATATGCCGGACGCCGAGCGCAGCGCCCTGCGCCGCGGCGAATTCGGCTTCGTCTTCCAGTTCGGCCGGCTCGTACCCGAACTGACCTGTCTGGAGAACGTGGCGCTGCCGCTGCGGCTCGCCGGTGTCCGGCGCAAGGACGCCGAGCGCGCCGGGCGGGAGTGGCTGGAGCGGCTGGAGGTCGGCGAGGTCGGGCCCAAGCGCCCCGGCGAGGTCTCCGGCGGACAGAGCCAGCGCGTCGCGGTCGCCCGTTCCCTGGTCACCTCACCGCGCGTGATCTTCGCCGACGAACCGACCGGAGCGCTCGACTCCTTCAACGGCGAGCGGGTGATGGAGCTGCTGACCGAGGCGGCCAGATCCACCAGCGCCGCCGTCGTCCTGGTCACCCATGAGGCGCGGGTCGCCGCCTACTCGGACCGTGAAGTGATCGTGCGCGACGGCAAGGCCCGCGAGGCGGAATTCTCCGTATGACGCTCCTCGACCAGCGCCGGCCGCCCGCATACGCTCCCCCGGTCCCGAAGCGGGCGCCCGGCCGGCTCCTCACCTGGGCCCGTGATCTCGGGCTCGGGGTACGGTTCGCCACCGCGGGCGGACGCGAGGGCTGGATCCGTACGCTGCTGACCTCCTTGGGGGTCGGGCTCGGCGTCACGCTGCTCCTCCTCGCGGCGTCCGTACCCCGGGTGATGGACGCGCGCGCCGAACGGGAGGGCGCCCGCGCCGGCGCGGAGACCTGGAGCGAGGCGCCGGTGCCGCGCTCGGACACGACGCTGGTGTGGATCGACGCCGGGACCGAGTACCGCGGCGCCACCGTCGGCGGCCGGCTGCTGCGTCCGGACGGTGCGCGCCCGCCGCTGCCGCCCGGTGTCGCGAGGATGCCCGGGCCCGGGGAGATGGTGGTCTCCCCCGCCCTGCGCGAGCTGCTGGACTCGCCCGACGGCGGGCTCCTCAAGGAGCGGCTCGGAAACCGCGTCGTCGGCACCGTCGCGGACGCCGGTCTCCTCGATCCGGAGGAACTGCTCTTCTACGCGGGCAGCGACACGCTCACCAAGGCCAAGGGCGGCCATCGGGCGGCCGGTTACGGCTCCGCCACGAGCCCCTTGCCGGTCAACCCGTACCTGGTCGTGCTGATCGCGCTGATCTGTGTGGTGCTGCTGGTGCCGGTGGCCATCTTCATCGCCACCGCCGTCCGTTTCGGCGGCGACCGCAGGGACCGCAGACTCGCCGCGCTGCGGCTGGTGGGCGCCGACATCGCGAGGACCCGGCGCATCGCGGCCGGGGAGGCGCTCTTCGGCGCGGCGCTCGGCCTGCTCGTCGGGGGCGCGCTCTTCCTGGCGGTCCGGCCGCTGATCGGCGGGGTGCGGTTGTGGAACCTCAGCGCCTTCCCCGCCGATCTGGTACCGGCGCCGTCGCTGGTCGCGCTGATCGTGCCGGCCGTACTCGTGGCGGCGGTCGTGGTGACGCTGATCGCGCTGCGCTCGGTCACCATCGAACCGCTGGGTGTCGTACGCGACGTCCGGCCCCGGCGCCGACGGCTGTGGTGGCGGCTGTTGCTGCCCGCCGCCGGTGTCACCGTACTGAGCACGGTCGGCACGGTCGGCGAGGCCACCGCGGTCGATCCGTACCCCATCGCGGCCGGCACGGTGCTGGTGCTGGTCGGTCTGACCACGCTGCTGCCCTGGCTCGTCGAGGCCGTGGTGGCGGGGCTGACCGGCGGACCGGTGGCGTGGCAGCTCGCCGTACGCCGGCTCCAGCTGAGCAGTGGCACGGCGTCCCGGGCGGTGAGCGGCATCACCGTGGCCGTGGCGGGCGCCATCGCCGTTCAGATGATGTTCGCCGGGATGCACGAGGACTTCGTCAGGCCCACGGGTCAGGACCCGACGCGGGCGAACATCACCATTGAGGCGTCGTACGGCAGCGGGCGGCTGACCCAGGAGATGACCGACGGCTTCCGTGACACCGAGGGCGTCACGGCGGCCGTCGCCGTGGCCGAGAGTTATGTGGTCAGACCGGGGCCCATCCCCCGGCACGGGATCAAGCCCACCACCACCCTGACCGTCGGCACCTGCGCCACGCTGCGGCTCCTGGCCGAGCTGCCGTCCTGCGCGGACGGGGACACCTTCGTGTCCCATATCGCGGGGCGGAAGGAGCAGAACCGCTGGGTCGACGAGACGGCCCGGCCGGGAAAGCCGGTCATCCTCGGCTCCCGTACCGTCAAGGGCGTTCCGACGCCCGTGCTCTGGACGCTGCCCGCGTCGGCGCGCACGGTCGGGGCCAGGACGGACCCGGTGGGCGTCAGGACCGACGGCATCCTCGCCACCCCCGGCGCCCTCGACCCGAGCCACGTGCCCGACGCGCTGACCCGTGCCACGATCCGGACCGACGCAGGGGTACCGGACGCCGAGGAGTACGTACGCAACACCGCGGCGGCGCTCGACCCGACGATGCGCGTGACGACCTTCAAGGCCGTCGAACGCGACAAGCAGTACGCGAGCGTGCAGACCGGTCTGCTCGTCGGCGGCACCGCCACGATGGCCCTGATCGCCGTGAGCATGCTGGTCTCCCAGATCGAGCAACTGCGTGAGCGCAGACGGCTGCTGTCGGTCCTCGTGGCCTTCGGCACCCGCCGCTCGACGCTCGCCTGGTCGGTGCTCTGGCAGACCGCGCTGCCGGTCGTGCTCGGTACGCTGCTGGCCGTCGCGGGCGGGCTGACCCTCGGTGCCGTACTGCTGAACCTGATCACCAAACGGGTCGCCGACTGGTGGGTCTTCGTGCCCTTCGCGGTCACGGGTATCGCGGTGATCCTGCTGGTGACGTTGGTCAGCCTGCCGCCCCTGTGGCGGATGATGCGACCGGACGGTCTGCGGTCGGAGTGATCCGGCGGCGGTACGGCGGTGACGGGGGCGGTACGGCGGTGACGGGGGCGGCGTCAGCCCTGACGCGGCACGCGCGGCGGTTCCGGCGACGCGCTCGGACGTACCGGAAGCGCCCGCAGGGACTCACGCAGCGCGTCCGCGAAGGTCTCGAACTCCCCGCCCCGCGCCGCCCCCGTACGCATCGCCAGGGCGATCCTGCGCGCCGGGGCGGGGTCCGCGAAGTATCCCGTGGCGAGCCGGTCGTTGCGGCCGGTCTCGACCTGTACGGCCGTACGCGGCAGCAGTGTGACCCCGAGGCCGCCCGCGACGAGTTGCACCAGCGTCGAAAGGCCGGCCGCCGTGGTCGTCACGGGCAGACCGTCGGCGCGGCCCGCCTCCCGGCAGATGTCCAGCGCCTGGTCCCGCAGACAGTGCCCCTCGTCCAGGAGCAGCAGCGGCAGTTCGCGCAGCGCCTCGCGCGGCAGGTCGTGGCAGCCGCCGAGGGGATGGCCGTCGGGGGTGACCAGAACGAAGTCCTCGTCGAACAGGGGCAGTTCGGTCACCGAGGGCTGTCCGAGCGGTACGGCGAGCAGCAGCAGGTCGAGCCGGCCCGCCGCCAGACCGTCCAGCAAGGACGAGGTCTGCTCCTCGTGCACCTGGAGGTCCAGCTCCGGGTAGCGCTCGTGGACCAGCCGGAGCACGGTCGGCAGCAGATACGGCGCGACGGTCGGGATCACACCGAGTCTGAGGACCCCGGTGAAGGGCGCCCGTACCGCCTCCGCCTCGTCCACCAGCGCGCCCACCGCGTCCAGTACGGCCATCGCCCGGCCGGCGAGCCGTTCGCCGGCCGGGGAGAGCAGTACCTTGCGGGTCGTACGCTCCACGAGCTGTACGCCAAGAACCTCCTCCAGCGCCGAGAGGGCACCGGAGAGGGCCGGCTGGCTCATCCCGATCGCGGCGGCCGCGTCCCGGAAGTGCAGATGCTCGGCCACCGCCGCGAAGGCGCGCAGCTGGGACAGGCTGGGCTGTTTACCCCGCGCGCCCGGCTGTCTGATGTGCTGCACGACGGACACCGACGCCACTGAACCGACCTCACTGATAGGTACCTCCGATCACGGCGACCGAGTCTAGCTATTTCTTTGATCAATGCCGACTGTGCCACCATCAGTGAGCCGTCCTACCGCCCGGAAGACCCCAAAAGGGACTTCCCGCCCCCGCAAGGAGCGCCCATGCTCACCGTTGGTGACAAGTTCCCCTCGTTCGAACTGACCGCCTGTGTCTCGCTGGAGAAGGGCAAGGAGTTCGAGGAGATCAACCACAAGACCTACGAGGGCAAGTGGAAGGTCGTCTTCGCCTGGCCCAAGGACTTCACCTTCGTGTGCCCGACCGAGATCGCGGCCTTCGGCCGGCTGAACGACGAGTTCGCCGACCGTGACGCCCAGATCCTCGGCTTCTCCGGCGACTCCGAGTTCGTGCACCACGCCTGGCGCAAGGACCACCCGGACCTGCGCGACCTGCCCTTCCCGATGCTCGCCGACTCCAAGCACGAGCTGATGCGCGACCTCGGCATCGAGGGCGCGGACGGCTTCGCCCAGCGCGCCGTCTTCATCGTCGACCCGGACAACGAGATCCAGTTCACGATGGTGACCGCCGGTTCCGTGGGCCGTAACCCCAAGGAGGTCCTGCGGGTGCTCGACGCGCTCCAGACCGACGAGCTGTGCCCGTGCAACTGGAACAAGGGCGAGAACACCCTCGACCCCGTCAAGCTCCTGTCGGGCGAGTGATTCCCGATGGCCCTCGATGAACTGAAGTCGGCCCTGCCGGACTACGCCAAGGACCTGCGGCTGAACCTCGGTTCGGTCATCGGCAACAGCGGGCTGCCCGCGCAGCAGCTCTGGGGCACGGTGCTGGCCTGCGCGATCGCCTCGCGCTCGGCGCGCGTGCTGCGCGAGCTGGAGCCGGAGGCGAAGGCGAATCTGAGCGCCGAGGCGTACACCGCCGCCAAGTCGGCCGCCGCGATCATGGCGATGAACAATGTCTTCTACCGGACCCGGCATCTGCTGTCGGACCCCGAGTACGGGACGCTGCGGGCCGGTCTGCGGATGAACGTCATCGGCAACCCGGGTGTGGAGAAGATCGACTTCGAGCTGTGGTCGCTCGCCGTCTCCGCCATCAACGGCTGCGGCCAGTGCCTCGACTCGCACGAGCAGGTGCTCCGTACGGCCGGTGTGGACCGCGAGACGATCCAGGAAGCCTTCAAGATCGCCGCGGTGATCCAGGCGGTCGGCACGACGCTCGACGCCGAGGCCGTGCTCGCCGGGTCGGTACTCGCCGAGTAGGGCCTGTTCCCAGCACCGCGCCGACGGCGCGTGCGTACGGTTCGGCCCCCCGCCCGCCACCCAGCCGTGGCGGGCGGGGGGCCGGACCCGTCAGCGTGTCCGCCCGGTCACTTCTTGACCGCGGCCATCAGCGTCTTCATGTCCTCGACCAGGGCGAGTTCGAGGGCGGCGGGGTCGACCCGCTCCGGCTTCACCGGTTGTCCGGCACCGTGCGGACCTTCGGCGACATACTCGCTCATGACCTCGATCGAGAGCACGGCCCGGCCGTCGAGGACCTTCAGCTCCGGGGTGAATCCGGCGGAATCCGTCATCAGATAGGCGCGCTCGCCCAGTTCCGGGATGCGCTTGGTCTTGCGGTCGACGGTCCGGGAGACGGCGAGCGGAGTCAGTGTCGCGTCGAACTCAGGAGCCGGGTCGGTCTCCTTGTGCAGGGTGTAATTGACGACGACGGACGAGTACGACGACGGCAGGGCGTCGTCCTTCACCTCGTGCGGCCGTCCCTTCATCATCGTGACATTGCAGAAGGACCGGTCTATCGCGTGCTGTTCCTCCACCGCGGGCTGCGGGGAGCGCTTTGGGCCGAGGAGCTTGGAGAGCGCGGACAGATCGGCGTCGAGGCACAGGTCCTCGCTGATCCGGTAGCCGCCCAGATCCGCTGCCGTCCGGTCGTACGCGTACAGTCCGCCCGCCCAGACGGCGGAGGCGACCACCGCGCCGCCGAGGGCCCAGAGCCACCGTACGCGGCGCGGCGGCAGAGCCGGCGAGTTCCGCCGATGCGCCAGGTCGTCGCCTCCGGCGCCGACCGTCTCGGACCCGTCGGGCGGCCGGGGAGCGCCGCCGTCCTCGCCTTCCAGTTCCGGCTCGGAGATCACTCCCGGCCGTCCCCGGCCTCGGCGGTGGCGGGCTTGGCCGACGGCGCCGCGGCCGGAACCTCCGGAGCCTCCCCGGACGACGGGGACGAAGGCGGGGGCGGGGGCGAGGACGCGGAGGCGGAGGCGGACGAGGGGGACGACGACGAGGCCGGGTCCTGCGCCGGTGACTTCGGCAGGGCCTGTTCCGCGCTGTACGCCCGGAGATAGCCGACCACCGTATTGGTGACGGCCACCACCGGCACCGCCACCACCGCCCCGCCGATGCCCGCGACCAGACTGCCGATCGCGACGGAGAGCACGACGGCGAGCGGATGCACCCGCACCGCACGGCCCAGGATGAAGGGCTGGAGCACATGCCCCTCGATCTGCTGGACTCCGAGGACCACGCACAGGACCATCAGCGCCGTGAACACGTCCTGTGTGACCAGCGCGACGACCACGGCCAGCGCACCCGACACCAGCGCGCCCACCAGCGGGATGAAGGCACCGAGGAAGATGAAGACCGCGAGCGGCACGGCCAGCGGGACATTGAGGAAGTAGAGCCCCAGACCGATGAAGAGCGCGTCGATGAGCGCCACCAGTACCGTGCCGCGCACATACGCGGTCAGGGTGGTCCAGGCACGCGGCCCGGCTCCCGCCACACCCTCACGGGCCTGGGCCGGGACGAGCTTGAGCGTCCAGTGCCAGATCTTCCTGCCGTCGTACAGCAGGAAGAGCGTCGAGAACATCGCGAGGACGATGCCGGTCAGCAACTCGACGATCACGGTCAGGCCCTGCAGCCCGGCGGACGTGATCTTCTCGGTGTTGGAACCGACGGCATCGCTCAGTGTCTTCGCGATGTCATTGATCTGGCCCTCGGTCACATGGAACGGGCTGTCGAGCAGCCAGCGCTTCAGCTCGTTGATGCCGTCCGTGACCCGGTTGGAGAGATCGTCGATGTTCTCCATGACCTGCCACACCACGAACCAGCCGACCAGCCCCATGAGGACGAATCCGGCGACCGCGGTGAGGGCCGTGGCCAGTCCGCGCGGCATCCCGTACCGCTTGAGCCAGGCGACCGTGGGCTGGAGGAGCGCCGTGATCAGCAGACCGGCGGCGAAGGCCATGACGACCAGTTGTACGGCGCCGATGACCCGCATCAGCACATAGAGCAGCCCGGCGAGGACGAGCAGCCGCCAGGCGGCCTCGCCCGCGACCCGCATCCCCCAGGGGATGGCGGAGACAGGATCCGGCTTGGCCGCGACCGAGGGTGCGTACGCCGGAGGAGGGGGAACGCTCTCGGGCGCGGTCCGGGGGACCGGCCGCTCCTCCTCCTCGGCCTCCGCCCTCCGCTGGTCCAGGCGCTCGCCCATACGGGTCAGCTCGGCGCCGACCTGACCGAGCCATGCGGGCACTTTCGACATGAGACTTCCTCTTCCCCCCTGTGCTGTCCCCAACTCACTCCCCCCGGAGCACGTTCGAATCGACCGTACACGCGCGAAGCCCCCCGCCGTAGGACGGCGGGGGGCTTCGTGAGGTTGAGCGCCTGCGGAACCGGTTTCGGCCGACTCACCCGGCCTGGTGCGCCGGGGGGTGCCTAGTACCAGTTGTTGGCCTGCCAGAACGACCAGGCGCCGCAGGGGCTGCCGTAACGGCCGTCCATGTAGTTCAGGCCCCACTTGATCTGGGTGGCCGGGTTGGTCTGCCAGTCGGCGCCGGCCGAGGACATCTTGGAGCCGGGCAGCGCCTGGACGAGACCGTAGGCACCGGAAGACGGGTTCTGCGCCTTGTAGTTCCAGGTGGACTCGTGGTTCACGATGTTGCTGAAGCACTGGAACTGGTCGGCGGGGACCATCTGCCGTGCGATCGCCTTGACCTCGGCGACGGTGTACGAGGACTGCGTGGTGAAGGAACCGGCGGAAGCCGTCTGGGTACGGGCCTCGTCACGGCTCGCGCGCTCCTTGGCCTCCTTCGCCTCGCGCTCGCGCTCGGCCGCGTCGTCGGCGGCCTCCTTCTTCGCCTTGGCGTCCTTGGCAGCCTGGATACGGGCCGCTTCCTCCGCCGACTTCTTCGCGGTCGCGTCGGCCGCGGCGGCCTGTACCTCGGCCTGCTGCGTCAGCGACGCGGTCTGCACCTGGGCCTGCTGGCCCGCGGGGATGTCAGCGAGGAGCGTCATGTCGGCTGCGGCCGTTTCGAAATTATCGTCCGAGACCTGGGGGTCGCCCGAGGCAACACCCACGACAGCGCCAACGGTGGTGACCGCAGTGGCAGATGCCACGGCGAATCCCCGGACCGAGATCCGGCTCACACGGTGTCCTTCCAGCAACATCCGCACACGTGACCTCGCGGACGCAATCGTGCCCCTGGCACTGGTCTCCGTACTGCGGGGTCACGGGAGACACGGGCCCGGTGGGCAACCCCCCTGCGGGGACTGCCGCGTGGTGCGCGGGCGACATGCGGCGGCAGTTGTTGAGTTGTGTGGTGCCACATCTCTGAAGATGCGCGTGTGCCGCATGCGGGGCCTGACGGAAGCAAGACTCTGCCGGAAGGTAACGGCGGGTGGCAATTCTTCGTTGGGTGGGAAAGCTCACACCTTGTTTGCCACAGGAGAATCACGGAAATAGCGGCGCGGCACAGCGCCGCCCGGCTAAGCTGCTTCGCTTTCGCCGGGCGGCGCCAAGTGTGGTGATACGGGGTTAGATCTGACCGTCCTCCAGCATTTCGGTCACGAGCGCGGCGATCGGTGAACGCTCGGAGCGCGTGAGCGTGACATGCGCGAAGAGCGGATGGCCTTTGAGCTTCTCGACGACAGCGACAATTCCGTCGAAACGCCCGACACGGAGATTGTCGCGCTGCGCGACGTCATGGGTGAGTACCACCCGGGAGTTGGCCCCGATACGGGACAGAACGGTCAGCAGTACGTTCCGTTCCAGGGACTGGGCCTCGTCGACGATGACGAACGCGTCGTGCAGGGACCTGCCGCGGATATGCGTGAGCGGCAGCACTTCGAGCATGCCGCGCCCCAGTACCTCCTCGATGACCTCACGGCCGGCGACCGCGGAGAGCGTGTCGAAGACGGCCTGCGCCCACGGACTCATCTTCTCGGCCTCGGTGCCGGGCAGATAGCCCAGTTCCTGTCCGCCGACCGCGTACAACGGCCGGAAGACCATCACCTTCTGATGCTGTCTGCGCTCCAGGACCGCTTCCAGCCCCGCGCAGAGGGCCAGCGCCGACTTGCCGGTACCCGCCCGGCCGCCCAAGGACACGATGCCGATGTCCTGGTCGAGAAGGAGATCGAGGGCGATGCGCTGCTCGGCGCTGCGGCCATGGATCCCGAAGGCCTCGCGGTCCCCGCGGACGAGCCGGACATGGCCCTCCGCGGTGATCCGGCCGAGCGCCTTGCCGCGCTCGGACTGGAGCACCAGACCCGTGTGCACGGGCAGGTCGCTCACCTCGGGTACATAGAGGGAGTCCTCGGTGAACAGAAGGTCCACCTGGTCCGCGGCGAGCGACAGCTCACTCATCCCCGTCCAGCCGGAGGAGCCGGCGGATTCGGTGATGGCGAGCTCGGCGCGGTACTCCTCGGCGAGCAGCCCGACCGATGACGCCTTGATACGGAGGGGCAGATCCTTGGAGACGACCGTCACGTCGTATCCCTCGGCCTGCAGATTGCGGGCCACCGCGAGAATCCGTGAGTCGTTGTCCCCCAGGCGGAAGCCGGCGGGCAGGATGCCGGGATCAGAGTGGTTGAGCTCGACGCGAAGCGTGCCTCCCAGGTCGCCCAGGGGGATGGGGGCGTCGAGACGGCCGAACCGGATGCGGAAGTCGTCGAGCAGGCGCAGCGCCTGCCGGGCGAAGTAGCCGAGCTCCGGATGGTGTCTCTTGGCCTCCAACTCCGTGATCACCACGATCGGGAGCACCACTTCGTGCTCGTCGAAGCGGGACATGGCGTTCGGATCGGCCAGCAGGACGCTGGTGTCGAGAACGTAGGTGCGCCTGTCGGGCATGCGGCGCTTTGTGCTGGTCACCACGGAAGGACGTACCCCCTCGGATGAGGTCGGGGTGCGACGGCGTCGCGGGCGGGTGGGCCGGGTCCTGACCCCATGCGCGGGCCGGACTCCGGCCCTCCATGTCGCCCGTACGACTCGACGCACGGTCGTCCTGGTGCAAAGGGCCTCCCGGGCGGACGGCCCCATGCCGTCCGCTGAGATCCGACGCCCACTGACTTGTTTTGGACGTCGACCTGGGGGAGGTATTCCCTCGAACACGCGCCGCCATGCCAGGGCGTAGGGCGGACGGTGGATGAACCGTGGGTGAAGCGGGCGGGCCGACCCGGCGGAATCGGCCGGGCACCGGGCGGCGCCACATGGTCGGCTCGCGGCGTCCTTACGGGAGAAGGGGGAGGTCAGGTCCCGTAGCGCCGGTGACGTGCGGCGTAATCGCGCAGGGCACGCAGAAAGTCGACTTTACGGAAGGCCGGCCAGAAGACTTCGCAGAAGTAGTACTCCGAATGGGCGCTCTGCCAGAGCATGAAGCCGGAGAGACGCTGTTCACCGCTGGTGCGGATGACCAGATCCGGGTCCGGCTGGCCGCGGGTGTAGAGATGGGACGAGATCAGATCGACGTCGACGATCTCGGCGAGGTCCTCGAATGAGGTGCCCTTGCTCGCGTGGTCCATCAGAAGGGAGCTGACCGCGTCCGCGATCTCCTGTCGGCCGCCGTAACCCACGGCGACATTGACGAGTATTCCCTCATTGCCGATGGTGGCCTGTTCGGCCTCCTTGAGAACGGTCTGCGTATGGGCGGGCAGCAGATCGAGCGTGCCGACGTGATGTACGCGCCAGCGGCCGTCGGCCGCCAGATCGCGGACCGCGTTCTCGACGATGCCGACGAGGGGGGTCAGCTCGTTCTCGGGGCGGTCGAGATTGTCCGTGGAGAGCAGCCACAGGGTGACCACCTCGACATTGGTCTCCGAGCACCAGCCGAGCAGCTCCTGGATCTTGTTGGCGCCGGCCTTGTGTCCTTGCTCGGCCGTGCCGCCGGCCGCCCGCGCCCAGCGACGGTTGCCATCGAGGATGACTCCGATGTGCTTGGGCACCTGGGTGTGGTCGAGACGGCCTTCCACCCGGCGTGCGTAGAGCCGATACACCAGGTCGCGCAGGTTCACTGAGTCCACCCTCTCGATTCCATGGGGACCGGCGCGTCCACTGACGGGATCCTGGGGCCGGCCCGGGGACCCCGAAGCCGTCACATTACTGCGCGGGCCCCACGGGGACCCAACCCGGTCTGTCACAAGTACGTGATAAGCAGAGAAGCGTGACTGATTTTCCCTCTTACCTCGCAGCCGACGACCGGTACGACTCCATGGAGTACCGGCGCAGCGGACGCAGTGGCCTGAAACTGCCCGCGATCTCGCTCGGCCTCTGGCACAACTTCGGCGACGACCGGACCCTCGATTCGCAGCGCGCGATCCTGCGCCGCGCCTTCGATCTCGGCATCACGCACTTCGATCTCGCGAACAACTACGGACCGCCCCCGGGATCGGCCGAGCTGAATTTCGGCAAGCTCTTCGCGCAGGACTTCGCGGCCTACCGGGATGAACTCATCATTTCGACCAAGGCCGGTTATTTGATGCATCCGGGCCCATACGGCGAATGGGGTTCCCGTAAGTATCTGCTGTCCTCGCTGGACGCGTCCCTGAAGCGGATGGGGCTCGACCACGTCGACATCTTCTACTCCCACCGATTCGACCCGAACACCCCGCTGGAAGAGACGATGGGGGCACTGGCCTCCGCCGTGCGGCAGGGCAAGGCGCTGTACGTCGGTGTGTCGTCGTACACCGCGGAGCAGACCGCCGAGGCGGCCGGGCTGCTCAAGGAGATGGGCGTGCCCGCGCTCATCCACCAGCCCTCGTACTCGATGATCAACCGCTGGACCGAGGACGACGGGCTGCTGGACACCCTGGAGGCGGCCGGGATGGGCTGTATCTCCTTCGTGCCGCTCGCCCAGGGGCTGCTGACGAACAAGTATCTGAAGGGCATCCCGGAGGGGTCGCGGGCCACCCAGGGCAAGTCCCTGGACCCGGACCTGCTGTCGGACGAGGTCATGCGGCGGCTGAACGGGCTGCACGAGATCGCTCAGCGGCGCGGTCAGTCGCTGGCGCAGCTGGCGCTGACGTGGGTGCTGCGTGATCCGCGGATGACGTCCGCGCTGATCGGGGCGTCGAGTACGAAGCAGTTGGAGGAGAACGTCGCGGCGCTGGCCGGGCCGGAGCTCACCACCGCGGAGCTGGCGGAGATCGACAGCTTCGCGGTGGACACGGCGGGCACGAACATCTGGGCCGGGCGGGGCTGACACCCAGGCTGTCCGGCTGTCCGGCTGTGAAAAGAAAACGGGCCGGTCCGTGGGGGGGGATACGGACCGGCCCGAGGGGGGGTTTCCACCATAACCCTTCATAACTCGTGGTGGGCGCCGCGACTGGCCGTGCCGACGCTTCGAAAACGGTGGTTGGCCGTGTGAGGCCCGTAGTACCAGGCATTTCGGGGGTTCCGGCGCTCGGAGTGGCGAGTAGATGCCACCCCGCGCCGTGACCCTCGGGAGCGACCCCCGCGTGGGAGCCGGCTTGACGTCGGGGTCTCAGCGGCCGGGGCCGGGCTTGACGGCCTCGATGAGGAAGCGCGTCGTGGTCGCCACGAAGGGCCCCTCGGCCTCGATACGGAGACGCAGCGCCGCGAGCCGGTCGCGGTACCGCTCGACGTCCAGCCAGGAGAAGTCCCAGCCGTCGACGGAGAGGTCCGTACGGCGGTCCGTCACGCGGCGGCGAGAGCGCCCAGGACGATACCGGCCAGCGCGCCGACGATCATGAAGGGGCCGAAGGGGAACGCGGACTTGCGCCCGGCCCTGCGCAGCAGAATGAGCCCGAACCCGTAGAGCGCGCCCAGCAGGAACCCGACGAAGGCCCCGACGAACAGCACCGTCCAGCCGTACCAGCCGAGCACGACGCCGAGCGAGAGCGCGAGCTTGACATCGCCGAAGCCCAGGCCGTTCGGGTTGATCAGGAACAGCACGAAGTAGCAGGCGCCGAGCGCGAGTCCGCCGAGCAGCGCGGTCGGCCACGAGCCACCGGGGCCCGTGCCGCCCTCTCCCCCGTCGGGGAGCAGCGCGGCCAGTCCCAGCAGTACGACGGCCGCCGCCGCGAGCGGCAGGGTCAGCTGGTCCGGCAGCCGGTGGACGGCACGGTCGACGAGGGTCAGCAGAACGGCGAAGGGCGCCAGCAGCAGCCATACGGCGAGTTCGGGGCGGGGGCCGGTGGCGGCGGCGAGGACCGCGCAGACGAGGGCGGTGAGGAGAGGTACGAGAAGGGCGGGCGCGTAACGGACGCCGGCACGGGAACCGGTGCGCGTGCGAGTGCGGGAACCGGTACGGGTACGGGTACGGGATTCGTCGGCCGCCGCACCGGCGGAACCGACCGCTGATCTGGTGTCGGCACCGGCGGCGGTGCGGCCGGTGCCGACGCCAGGGCTTTTGACGTCGGCACCGGAGCTCTCGGCCGTACCGGACGGCTCGGCCACCCCGCAGCTCGTGCACGTCGCGACGCCCAGCCACCCTCCGGCGGGGCCCGTGATCGGGTGTCCGGCCGGGCAGCTGTCCCGCCACGGGTCCTCCGGCTCGACGGAGAGCCGGTAGGCGGCACGCGGAAGGAGCAGTCCGGTGGCGGCGCCCCAGAGCACGGCGACGACGATCAGCGTGGCGTACACAGCACCGACCCTAGGGCCCCCGCCGGGCGCGGTCATGGGTCCAGGGGCCCACTCCCGGCGCCCCAGGACCCATCCTCGGCGGCCGGGGGCGCGCGGCCGGACTCCGGGCGCTACGGTCTACGGCCATGGGCACTTGGCGTAACGGCACAGGGCAGTTGACGGTCGCGGGGCAGGACGCTCCGGTGGAGCTGGAGATCGCCGCGTCGTACGGGACACGGCGGCGCGGGCTGCTCGGGCGCGACGGGACGGCGGGCGCGCTGCTGATCACCCCGTGCAACAGCGTGCACACGTTCAGGATGCGCTTCACCATCGATGTGGCGTATCTGGACAAGGAGTTGAACGTCATCGAGGTCCATACGCTGAAGCCGGGCCGGATGCCCCTGCCGCGCTGGCGGGCCCGCCATGTGCTGGAGGCGGAGGGCGGGGCGATGGAGCGGTGGGGGGTACGGCCCGGGGTGCGGCTGAGTGTGAGCGTCGGCGCGGAGGGCTCCGCGTAGGTGGGCTCGGTGGCCTATGTGAGCTTGGTGGCCTGGGCGGCGAGCAGGGCGGGCGGCATCGGCGGTGTCGCTCCGTTCTCGAAGTTCGCGGTGTAGAAGGTGGCCACCGTGCCGCCCACCCGTACGAGATGGAAGACGAGCGGGACGGGATCGCCCTCGAAGTCCCCCGTCAGCTGATAGGCGAGCGCGTCGTCGCCCGCCTTGACCGGGCTCAGCGGCTTGACGCCCGTGTACTTCGAGGGGCCGTCACCGCCGGAGGCGGTAAACCCGTCCGCACACGCCGTGACGGCCGCCCGCAACCGGTTGAGAAGGGTGCTCGCGTCCCGTACGCCGTGGGTGGTGAGGAATTCGGAGACGGCGGGGCGGTCGTTCTCGGGGCCGACGAGCTGGCGGTACGCGACGGCTTTCCCGAGCGGTTCCGGCTTGCCGTTGAGTACGGCGGTGAGAGGCAGGCACTCGCTCCGGTCGGCGGTCTCGCCCCGTGGCGGCGGGGCGTCCATCGGGCCGGACGTGAAGCCCGGCACATCGCCGTCGACGAGGATCGCCCGGTCCAACTCGCCCTGTGTGAGCACCTTTCCGTCGCTCGCTCCGACGCCGGTGAGATCAGGGCGGGGGGTCGCCGCGAGTGAGGGGGCGACCGCTGAGGAGGCAGTGGGCGGGGAGGCAGCGGGCGGGGAGGTCCGCGTCTCGTCGCCCGCTTCCTTCGCGTCGCCGTGCTCCCCGCCCCCGCAGGCGCCCATGAGCCCGAGCGCGAGCGCGGCGGTCACGGCGGCCAGGACCCCACGCCGTAATGTCCCCGGCGCGTCCTGCCCCGGCGCGTCCTGCCCCGGACCGGGGATGTCCCGCTCCCGCCTGCCTTCGGTGCGCGTGCTCATCCCGTCGCTCCTCACTGGGTCGTGTCGCTCGGCACGTTCATGGCGGCCTGCGCGCCGAGTGGTGTCACCTCGGCGCCGGGGAAGGCGGCCACCGCCGTCTCCACGGCGTTCACGGTGTACACCGGCCGCTCGTCGGCCGAGGCGACATCGGAGGCCGCTGCCAGCCGCGCCCGGGTCACCACCGTGGCGGGCGATCCGCCGGCCGGGGCGGCCAGCCAGTACGTCTCGGGGTCGGCGCCGGCGTCCGGATAGAGCACCGCGACCCCCGTACGGGCGGCGAAGGCCACGGCCAGCTCCGCCTCGGTCTCGGGCGCGCCGTACGCGGCGCTCGCGGGCTGCACCTGGACGTCCAGGCTCATCACCACATCGCCCCGCACCCGGTGGTGCGTACAGAGGACGAACGCCTCCCAGTCGCGTGCGGCCTGACTGTCCACCTCGGCGCACACATCCACCTGGCCGGGCCGCACCCCCGTCGCGTACGCCAGCGCGGCGACGAGCTCGGACGGTTCCAGCCGTTGGCTGATCAAGAAGTTGCAGAGCATGTGCACGTTCCCCCGTCGACGACTCCGGCGGCTCGCGCGTGGGCGTCCGGTTTCCCGTGTCCCGGGTCCGGACGTACGCGACTCCAGCGAGGGGGACGCTATGCGCTCCGGGGCACGGGGTCATGGGCCCTGGGACCCGGTACACGCGTGGGTCCGGGCCCAAACGCGCCTGCCTGCCAGCCTGTCCGCTCGGCTATCTGCCCGGCTGTCCGCTCGGCTAGCTGCCCGGCACGAGTGTGGTCTCGACTCCGCAGGCACCATCCCCGTACAACTCCACCCAGCACTTCTCCTGCGCCTCGTTGCCGAGCCGGATGCCGAACGTCCAGGTGGGGTCGAGGAAGAGCGTGTGACCGCCCTCGAAGTCCAGCGCGAGACATCTGCACTCCGCCCCACCGCCCGGATAGACCCGGAACCGCGTACAGCGCCACTCGCTCCTGCCGTCACCGAAGAGCTGTTCGCCGTAGGAGGCGACGATCACCTCGTCCTCGGCGTCGGTCAGTACCCCGATGTCCGCCCAACTGACGGCCGGGACCAGTGCGGAGTCCAGCCGGTCGTACTGGCCGGCGGACTCGAAACGCAGCAGTCCATCGTCCAGCCGCAGCCATACGACCATCGGCTGCGGCCGGAACTCCGGTACGTCGCCGTCCCGGTCGATCCAGCCCGGGACAAGCACATCGCGGACATGGTGGGCGCGGAGCGCCTCTTCGACCGCCCGCCACTGGCTGCTCATTCCGGCCCGGCCCCTTCGTCGCCTGCTGCTCTGCCTACTTCTTCTTCGGCACCTTCTGGGTGATCTCGATCGAGGTGTCGAGTCCTTCACCGCTCTTGAGCGCCGTCCAGAAGTCGCCGTTCTCCCGCAGGACGACCGTCACGCCCTTGCCACGATAGATCAGCCCCTCCGGCTCTCCCTTCTTCAACGTACCCTTCCCGACCAGCTCGAATGTGCCGTCCTCAATGGCTTTTCCGATGTCCTCGCGGAACCGGGGGCCGTCCTCCTTCAGCTTCTTGTACTTCGTACCGAGGGCGTCCTCGATGAGCTTCTTGTGCCGCAGGAAGTGATCCTTGAACTTCTTGGCGTCGCCCTCGCCGACGTTCGGCTTCCTGGCCGCCTCGACGTCCTCCGGGGACATGTCGCAGTCGTTGTTGTGGACGAGTGCGGCGGCCGAGCCGATCCCCACGTAGTAGGTGTGGATGCCCGCGACGGTCAGGTCGTACGTGGTCTGCCGCTGGGTGTAGCGGGCGACGGCGGTGACCGTACGCGTGGAGCCCGTCGGCGTGCGCAGTTCGTCGCCCAGCGAGAGGGTGCCGGCCTCCGCCCAACGGCGTTCATCGCTCAGCCAGAACGGGTGCGTGTCCGTGGCCGTGAGGCGGGCCGGCACGCCGCCGTCCTGGACGGTGAGCCGGGTGAAGTGCTTGTCGTCGTACGTGATGATGGTCCGCTGGACCGCACGGGGCTCCGTCACACCCGTGACCGGGTCGGTGGCGAGGACGTGGGTGCCCACGGGGATACGGTCGATGGCCCGTCGCGTGCCGTCGGCGAGAAGCACCGGCGTACCGGGCAGGAAGCTGTGCCGGACGGGGCACGTGGTGGGTTTCTTGTCCGGTGTCTCCTTGTCCCCGTCCTTGTCGCCCTCCTTGGGTTTGCCCTTGTTCTCCGCGTCGAGTTTCCGCTTCGCGTCCGCGAGTCTGTCCTCGGCCTCACTGACGCGTTTGCGGTTCTTGATCAGGCCCTTGATGCCGTCGTACAGATCGCCGCTGTGCTTCTTCAGCTTTCTGATCAGCTCGACGGCCTTCTTCCACTTCCACGGCGCCCCGTACTTCGCCGCGAGCTTGCCCACGGCGCCGCCGACGAGGCTGAGCAGCACGTTGACAAGCGTCTCCGTACAGGCGCCCATGTCGCCCTTGGTGACACAGTCCAGGGCGTCGGTGATCCCCAGCTCGTCGGCCAGGATCTTCGCCAGCTCCTTCGCGGCCTCCTTGGCCTTGTCGGAGTCGGCCCGCTCGGCGGCCTGGGCGTCCTGGAGTTCCTTGAGGGCGGCCTCGTAATCGATCTGGGTCCGCGGCTTCTCTCCACCGGTGTCGCCGGTGCCGCCGGTGTCGGAGGCGGGATCGCCCTGGTCCTCCGGGTTCGCGGCGGTATCTCCCCCTCCCCCGCCACCGCAATTGTCGCCACCGGTGATCCGGCACACCTGCGTGCTCAGTCCCTCGGCGATCGTCGGACCCACACCGGTCATCACCAACGTGGCGACGATCGCGGCGACGACCGCGACGAGGCCGACGTACTCGACGGCCCCCTGCCCCCGCTGCGCCCGGCGCAGCCCGAGCAGCCTGACGTCGGTACGCGGCACGAACCTCCGCGCGCGACGGCGGACACGACGAAAATGACGCACTACCCCCGATGGCGACATAGCACGAGGTTATCGGCGCGCGCCTCCCGGGTCTTGGGCCCGAGGACCCAACTCCGTACGAACCAGCTCGCGAAGTCGCGGAAGGGCGAGGCGGCGACGGCCAATGGGACCCCCTTCGGGGCCCGGGACCCACGGACAGGCCCCGGGCCCCCACCCGACGAAGACCGGTTCAGAGACGCTTCCCGCCCGCGTCGGGGCGCCGGCACGGCAGTACCGCCCACGACTTGACCCCCCGCTGCGGCGGCTCCGCCTCGGCCGTGCCCCACTCGCCCCCGCAGTCGCCGACGCATGCGGCGAGCAGCCAGAGCGCGCCCCGGCGGCGTTCCGCGCAGAGGCTCACGTCGTCGGGGTCGGTGTGGCGCGGGTGCTGGTCCCAGAGGACGAGGCGGAGGGTGCCCGCGCGGTAGCGGAGGAAGAGATAGACCTCCCGGTCCGGCGTCAGCTTGACCGCCGTACCGATCAGTTCTGTGGCGGCGAGGGCGGCCAGGTCCGCGTACGGGGCGAGCCCGTGCACGTCCAGCGCGGACCGGATCGCGGTACGCGCGGTGGACGCGCCATGCGGTTCGCCGGGAAGGGTGAAGCTGTAGGCCAGGCCCTCGGGACGGGGCGGCCGGTTGCGGTGGCGGCCGGCGAGGCCCGCGTTGGCGAGGACGGGTTGGGCCACCGGGCAGTGCGTGGCGCGCAGGAGCGGCATGGATGTCTCCCTCGGACGGGGCGAGTTGGGTCGTATTCCGCGACGCGGCTGAGCGGTGGCTTGTCTCCCTGACGCGGAACCGCCCCTCCCAGGGAAGGAGTTGCGGGCAGGACCGCGTGATGCACTTCCAACCCATTTGCGTGAGCGGTGCGTTACCGACTGTAGAGCATTCGGGAGTACGTGTACTACGCTCTGGATGGAACGCGTACGCACTCCACCGGCAGACTGAGATCACTCAGGCAGGAACGACCAGGAGGGGGCGATATGCCGCCGAGGAGTTCACCCACGGAGCGTCAACGCCGACTCGGCGCCGAATTGCGGAAGATGCGCCTGGCGGCGGGCATGTCCACGGAGTTCGCAGCCGGGCTGCTGGACGTTCCGCGCACCAACGTGCCCAACATGGAGTCCGGCCGCGCCGGGCTCAGCGTGCAGCGCGTACGTACGCTGTCCGGCAACTACGGGTGTGAGGACAAGGCCCTCGTTGACGCCCTCGCCTCCATGGCGATGGCCAAGGGCAAGGGGTGGTGGGAGTCGTACCGGGGCGTACTGCCGCAAGGGCTCCTGGACATCGCCGAGCTGGAGTGGCATGCCACGCGTCTGAGCACGCTCCAGACAGTTCATCTTCCGGGGCTGCTTCAGCTGAGCGATTACGCACGCGCCGTGTTCGCCGCCGTCCTCCCTCCGCTCCCCGCGTCCGACATCGAACTCCGTGTGGCCCACCGTCGTGAACGTCAGCGGGTGCTCGACCGGACCGACCCGCTGGGGTACGTCGGGTACGTACACGAAGCGGCGCTCCGGATGCTGTTCGGGGGCCGCCGGGCCACCCGCGAACAGCTTCGGCATCTGTGCACCATGTCCGAACGCGAGAACATCGAACTGCGCATACTGCCGGTTCAGGTCGGGGCCTTCCCGGGCGCGGGTCACGCCGTCCTCTACGCCGAGGGGCCGGTGCCGCAGCTGGACACCGTTCAGCTCGACTCGGCCCATGGTCCGGTGTTCAGCCACGCGGAGGCCGAACTCGCCAAATACCGCGCTCACTTCGCTTGGATGGAGGAGCACGCTCTGACCACCGAACAGTCGCGTGACTTCATCCATGGGATCGCACACGAGCTCTGAGAGGCCGACATGTCAGAGATCCACTGGGAAGACGCCTTCTGCGGCGAGGGCAACAACTGCTTCCGCATAGGCACGGACGAGGACGGCAACGGCTATATCTCCGTACTCGGCCAGGAGGACCACTACCTCACCGACAGTCGCGACGCCCTGCGCGAGCTGATCCGCGAGATCAAGGCCGGCAAGGCCGACCACCTGCTCTGAGCCTCCGAACGCGCACGCGGTGTGGGGGCGGGTCCACCGACCGGTTGTGGACCGCCCCCTCACCGCTGCACGGGCCCCGGTCCCACGCACTCGTGCCCGGGGTCCCCCGCGGCCACGATGTCCTCGTACACCCGCACCTTGTGGCTGATCAGGTCCATGCACTCGCCGAGCCGCGCGATCCGCTCCCCCACCAGCTTCTGGTGCCGGCGCATCAGCTCCAACCGCTCCGACTCGTTGCCCATGCCCTCCCGGACCAGCTCCGTGTAGCGCCGGATCTCCGGCAGCGGCATGCCCGATGCCCGCAGGAAGGTACACACGGTGAGCCAGTCGACGTGCTCCTGACCGTAGAGCCGCCGGCCGCCGGAATTTCGGCGCACGGGGGTGGTGAGGATGCCTTCGCGCTCGTAGAACCGCAGGGTGTGCACGCTGAGGCCCGTGCGCAGGGCCACGTCGCCGATGCTCAGTTCGGTCATACGAGCAGCATAGGAGGCTTGATCTAGAGCCGCCTCCAGCTCCTAGAGTCCGCCACGAACCCGGCGACAAAGGAGCTCCACCATGCGTTATCGCGTCCTCGGCGGCACTGGTATCGAGGTCAGCGCGTACTGCCTCGGCGCCATGATGTTCGGCGCCGTCGGCAACCCCGACCACGACGACTGCGTACGGATCGTGCACGCGGCGCTCGACGCCGGCGTCAACTTCGTCGACACCGCCGACATGTACTCCGCGGGCGAGTCCGAGGAGATCGTCGGTAAAGCCCTACGAGGCCGACGCGACGACGTGGTCCTCGCCACCAAGGTGCACTTCCCGATGGGCGAAGGCCCCAACCGGGGCGGCAACTCGCGCCGCTGGATCGTCCAGGAGGTCGAGGCGAGCCTGCGCCGACTGGGCACCGACTGGATCGACCTCTACCAGGTCCACCGCCCGGATCACCGGACGGACATCGAGGAGACGCTGTCGGTCCTGACCGACCTCGTACGGCAGGGCAAGATCCGTGCCTTCGGCTGCTCGTCGTTCCCGGCCGAGGAGATCGTCGCGTCCCATCACGTCGCCGAACGCCGCGGTCTGCACCGCTTCCGCACCAATCAGCCGCCGTACTCGCTGCTCGCTCGCGGCGTCGAGGCCGCCGTGCTGCCCGTCGCCCAGCGCACCGGCATGGGCGTGCTGACCTACTCGCCGCTCGCCTTCGGCTTCCTGTCCGGCGCGTACCGCAAGGGCGTCCCGACCGATCTGACCACCGGCCGACCCGCCCTCGCCCCCGCCCGCTTCGACCCGGAGATCCCGGGCAACGCGGCCAAGTACGAGGCGGTCGAGGAGCTGATCGCGCTCGCGGACGATCTCGGCCGCACCCTTCCCCAACTCGCGCTGGCCTTTGTCACCGCGCACCCCGCCGTCACCTCGGTGATCACCGGCCCGCGCACGATGGACCAGCTGACGTCCCTGCTCGCGGGCGCGGACCTGACACTCGACGACGCGGCGCTTGACCGGATCGACGCGATCGTACCGCCGGGTACGGACCTGTACCGCGCGGACGGGGCGTGGCAGCCGCGCCCGCTGACCGAGGCGTCGCTGCGGCGGCGGCCGGTGGGAGAGCGGGCGGCGGCCTAGCGGAGTAGGTCCCAAGTGGCGTCGTTCGCCAGGAAGGCGGGCGGGCCGGGAAGACGGGCGGGCCCGGAAGGCGACGTGGAATTCGTCGCCTTCCGGGCCCGCCACCACGTGGCTCGGAAGCCTACTGGCTCTCTCCGCGCGGGAAGGAGACCTCCACGCGGCGGTTCTTCTTGCGGCCTTCCTCGGTGCTGTTGTCCGCGATCGGGTACTGCTCGCCGTAACCGCGGATCTCGAACGTGATCCCGGCGGAGGTCAGTTGCCCCTGAAGGACACCGTGCACCGCCTCGGCGCGCTGCTTGGAGAGCACGTCCCCGTGCGCGGCGGAGCCGAGGTCGTCCGTGAAGCCGAAGACCCGGACCTTCGTCGCGCTCTGCTTCTTGATCTCCTCGGCGATGGCGGCGATACGGGAGTTCGCGGCGGACGACAGCCTGGCGCTGTCCTTGCCGAAGAGGACCTCGGCCTGGAGCGCGAACTTCACGTTCTCGTTCGTGTCCTCGCGGCGCTCTTCACCGCCCTCGGACTCGACGACCGAGATGATGTCGAGCACCTTGGCGGGCGCGAGGGTGGCGCCCGCGCGGAGCTTGAGGCCGGGGGCGTTGCCGTCCACCTCGGGCGGAGGCGCGGTCGACTCGGTGCCGGGTGGCGTACTGGGGGTCTCGTCGGCGTGGGCGCCCGCGGCCATGGTGAACTGCACGCTGGTGAAGAGCACGGCCGCGGCGAGTGCCGTCGCCGCCGGGCGCCTGGATGCCCTGCGTGCGCGGGGCGTCGTGGCACGCATCAGGAGATCTCAATCGTGGCGGTGGGCATCACCGGAACCTGGATGTCCACTTGGGTCGTCGAGGACGGCGGGGCAGGGAACTGCGCGAAGAACGTCACGCTGGTTCCCCCGTCCATACGGCTGATGCCGGTCGTGGTCAGCGGGTTCCCGTCGGTGTCGCGCAGGACGTAGTACCGCTTCTTCTCCGCTTTGTCCACGAGCGTGATGCCACCGAACGACCGGCCCTTGCCCTTGATCTGGGATTCCTGGCCGTTCCACTGAAGGGGCACCTGCTGGTTGTCGCCGGCGGTGTTCTTGACCGTTCCCGTGACGGTCAGAAAGCCGCCCTCGTCCCGGTCCGCCGTATGGATCAGAACCTGGAATCCATTGCTGCCGTTGATCGTTGCCAAGGTCTTGCTGGTGTCGGGGACCGTGGTACCGCCGCTCCCCTCACTCTCCTTGGGCTTGTCGTCGCCGGGAGCGGAGGACGATGCCCCGGCGCCCTGGTCCTTGTTGTCCGCGTCGCCGCCCCCACAGGCTGTCAGGGAGATGCTCAGCGCCACGACAGCGAGAGCGGCCCCGGCCGCCCTACGGGCCTTCGCCCCATGCCACAGACTCATTAATCCTGTTCCTTTGCGTTCACTCGCGGTGGTCAGTCCTGGGCCAGTCGGACGGAGAATAGATCGGCCGCCTCGGGGAGCAGGTTGAGATGCTCCGGATCGATCTCCCACGGATCGCCGCCACAGTCAAGTGAGCCCGGCGACACCTGTTCGGTGTCGTCCGGGTTGTCCTCCGGCGACTCGTCGCCGTCCGGTGGCGGATTCTCCTCATCCTCAGCATCCTCAGCGGGCTCGAAGGTGCACCGGGACTCCACGACCGCCGTGGCCCATGCCTCGGCCTTCTTGTCCGCGATTCCCGGCAGGATGGTGGCACCCATCGGCTTCTTGGTCCTGACGTGGACCTCGAAGCCCCACCTGTCCGACAGGGCGCTGCAGCCGGCTTCCTGGCCGTCCGTCACCAGAACGGCCTCGTTCCGGTCGGCGAAACGCTCCGCGACCTGGCATCCGATCTGTGACCCCGGGGGCTCGTCGTTGAAGATGTCGTCCAAGAACTCGGGGTTCAGCAGATTCTCCAGGACCGTGTCGACGACGAAGGCGTCACGGGACTCCTGGGCCGCTGCCAGGGCCGCGGCGTCCGCCGCGGACTGCGCACCACTGTGCTTCGCACCGGCCTGACCGACCGCGAAGAGCGCGAGCGCGAGAAAGAGCAGGCCCGCCACCATCGTGATGTAGATGGGAGCGGCCTGCCCTGCCTCACGGGAACGCTTCATGATCAGCCGGCGTCGAGGATCTCGCTGACCTTGTCCGACAGGCCACCCGCGATGTCGTCCGCCACACCGGTGCCCACGATGGCCACGATGATCAGCGCCACCAGAACGATCACGCCCACGTACTCGACGGCGCCCTGGCCCTTGTCGCTGCGGCGCTTCATCGCCGTGACGGCCGTGTTCGCCCAGGTGCCGACGTAGAGCTTGGCGTTGGTGGCGGCCTTCAGCGTGATGTTCGACATGGTGTTCTCCTCCGGTGTCGGCCGGCCGTGTTCCGGCCGACTCGTACGAGTCTTTGGTGTCACTCGCGTTTCCGGCTTCCTCCCGGCCGGTCTCGCTGGCGACATGAGAAACGTACGCCGGGGCAACACCCCGCAGCATGGGCCTGCGGGCCCAACTCAGGGCCCAACGCGAGGATTGGGCCCCGCCGGGTATGAGCGAGCCCGGCGTGCGGGAGCCCGCCGCCGTCCCGGACATCCGGTCGTCCCGCGCGCGTTCAGCCATGGCTCGTGGCCCCCCCACGCGCGATGCCGTGCCACAGGGCGATGGCCTCCCCGCGGCTGCCCGCGTTGAGCTTGGCGAAGATGCGGTTGATGTGGTTCTTGACGGTCTTCTGGCTGATGAAGCAGGCCGCGGCGATCTGCTGATTGGTCATTCCCGACCCGATCAGGTCCATGATCTCCACCTCCCGCTGGCTCAGTTCGGAGTACAGGGCCACCGAGGCCGCCCCGGACGGTTGCCGTCCCTGAAGAGAATGTCCCACATCTGCTTGCGAAAGCGAAGGGTCTTGAGCAAATTGTTGTGCGTTCAACTCCGAATCAACTACGCCAGCCTGGACATTCGTTGACGGAAAGTACGGCGGATGCCCCGGAGGCGTTGCATGTGCAGGCGCAGACGTTTGCTCGGGAATGCTTGGCGAATAGCCGGGGCCGGTGAACGCCGTACCCAGGCCCTCCGGCAGCTGCCCGCCCTCGGGCCGTCCGCCCGCGCCGCCCCGTACCGTCGCCAGCAGCGCGCTGGACGCCGAGTGGGTGAAGTGCGCCCTGCCCTGCTTGATGTCCCTTACGGCCTCGACCAGTTGGTCGGCCGTGAACTCACCGTGGACGAGATAGCCGCCCGCGCCCAGCCGCAGCGCCTCGTGGACGATCTCGCTCTCACGGCTGTACGTCATCATCAGGACCGGGGCCAGCCGCACCAGATGAGGCAGGGCGGAGATCCCGTCCACCCCCGGCATACGCACATCGAGCAGGATCACGTCCGGCCGGTGCTGTACGGCCTGTTCATACGCCTGGCGGCCGTCCTGGGCCTCCGCGACGACCTCGATGTCGTCGCGGCCGGAGAGCAGGACGGTCAGACCCGCCCGTACCACCGGGTTGTCGTCGGCGACCACGACGCGCAGGGGCGGCGCGGCCGGCATCGTATGGGGGAAGTCGGGGAGTTCTCCGGATGCCGCCGGCGGTGCGGAAGTGGGGACTCCGGCGGTCTGTTCCGAGCTGAGCGGTGTGGCGTGCGAGGACGTGTGCTGCGAGGCATGGGCCTGCTGCGTCCAGTGCTGCCCGGAAGAGCTGGAGATGTCGTCCGGCATGGCTGCGGCCTCCTCTCAAGTGTGGGGACGAGTGGGTCTCGGTTCAGGTTCGATTCAGTTCAGCTGCGGGACGGGGCTCTGCGGCCACTGTCCCCCTCCTGTAGGTCGCAGGGCGTTCAGCGGCAGTTCCAGCCGTACCTCCGTACCCTTCGCCGCCCGGCCCTTGCCGATGCGGATACGCGCCCCGATGGAGGCGGCCCGCTCGACCATGCCGACGAGGCCGAAGTGGCCGGCCCGCCGCAGATCTTCGAGGGTGGTTCCGGGCGGCAGGCCCTGCCCGTCGTCGTAGACACTGATACGCAGCAGATCCCCGGCCACACCGGCCGAGACGGTGACGAATTCGGCCTTCGCGTGGCGCTGCGCGTTCTCCATCGCCTCGGTGGCGATGATCAGCGCGTGCCGGGCCACGGCGTGCGGCATCTGCGGTACGGACACGTCACCGAGCTGCCGGAAGGTGGCGGTGATGCCGTGGCGGCGGCCGAAGTCCTCGGTGCGGGTGCGGAGTTCTCCCAGGACATCGACGCCTCCGTCCAGTCCTGACTCCCGTCGCAGGTCCGAGAGCAGCTCCCGCGATTCGGCGGCGGCCCGGCGCGCCGAGCGTGCCACCAGTTCGGCCTGGTGCTTGACGGTGCGCGGTTCCATCCGGTCGGCCGAGCTCGCCAGCCCGTCCGCCGCCATGGCCAGACCGTGCAGCGTCTTGGCCACCGAGTCGTGCATCTCACGGGCGAGCCTGGCGCGTTCCTCCTCGACCGCGCCGCTCACCGCGAGCCGGGCGCGGGCCTCGGTCAGAGCCTGGCTCGCGGTGCCGAAGCCGAGCATCAGATTGCGCAGAGTGCTGCCTATCGCACCCGCCATGACGCACAGCCCGGGCAGCAGCAGGGCGTTGAAGCCCGCCTCCGCCTCGTTGTTGACGGCGTACGCCCCGGCGACGATCAGCGACTGGAGTACGGCGAAGAACGCGGCGCCGCGCCAGCCGTACACCAGCCCGGCGAGCAGCGGGGTGCACATGGTGACGTACGCCAGTGTCGAGTCCGGGGAGGCCGTGGCCAGCAGCAGGGCGCCGAAGAGCATGTCGGCGGCGAGCAGTGCGGGGTGGCGGAGCAGAAAGGGTCCGAAGCGCTCCCAGTCGCGCAGCAGGACGTACGAGACCATGAAGGTGACGAGCACGGCCGAGCCGACGAGCACGGTCGCCACCCCCGATGCCGTACTCCTGAGGGCGAAGGGTGCGGCGAGCGCGATCATCGCCAGCCGGAACCCGAAGACCTGCCGGCACAGCGCCTGAAGGGCGTTCACCTGGATCGGCAGCGCCGGCACGTGCTTCGGGTCGGCGGTGGCCGAACGCGGCACCTCACTGCTGTTGCCGCCGGTGAGAATGAGGGTCTTCTGGGCCATGATGGGGGTCACCTCCCGTACTGGGGATCGGGCTCACGCGTCATTGGTCGCCGGTGCCGAGGTCGCCGGTGCTCTATTCGCCGTCGTGGGGTCACTAGCCGAGAATGTCCCCGAAGTCGACCCCGGAACCGTAGTAGAAGCTGAGAACGATCAGCACCATGGTGGCCGGGAGCATGACCATCGTGACGACGAGCGTGGTCTTCGGAATGGCCTGGGCGGCCCGGCGCCGCGCGTTCTGCGCGTCGGTGCGGCGCATGTCGTTGGCGATCTGTATCAGGGTGTCCACGATCGGGGCGCCGAGCTCCTCGCCCTGCTGGAGCGCGGTGACGAACATCGACACCTGCTCGGAGGCGTTGCGCTTGCGGAGCTGGTCGAACGCCTCGCGCCGGCTGACGCCCATGTCCATCTGCCGCAGAGTGATGCGGAGTTCGTCGGCCCAGGGGCCCTTGTACTTCTCGGCGACACGCTCCAGCGCCTGCCGGAAGCCGAGACCGGCGGAGACGACGACGGCGAGGACGTCGAGGAAGTCGGGCAGGGTGCGCTCGATGTCCTCCTTCCTGCGGGCGATGTGCGAGCGGATGATGACGTCCGTCCACACCAGGCCGTACGCGAGGGCCACCAACGCGATGATCGGCTGGCCCCGCACGAGGAGCGCCAGCGCGGCGAACACGCCGAGGAAACCGTAGACGGCGCGCCGGGCGGCGTAGCGGTCCACCGTTATACCGCCGGGGTTGCCCGCCATGTCGAGGCGGCGGCGCAGCGCGTCGACGCGCTTGGGTCCCATCATGCGGAGCACGGACGGGGCGTAGCGCATCCCGAGCCGGTCTATGCCGGAGCCGACGGCGGTGGTGCGGGTGGCGCCGACCTCCAGGGCGACGGCGAGGTCGCCGGGCAGTTTGGCGTCGGCGCGATAGATACGGAGGCCCTGGAACACCCCGTAGACGGACAGTCCGACAACGATGGCAAGCAGCAGACCCATCATGTTCTCTCCTCCTTCCTCGGACGCGGACTCAGACCTGGACCCGGGACATACGCTGGATCAGGAAGAAGCCCACGCCGTACATCGCGAAGGCCACCACGACCCCGGCCTGGCCGAGCACCGATCCCGTCATCTTGTCCAGTGCTCCGGCGGACATGGCATTGATCACCAGCAGGAAGCCGAGTCCGAGCATGGGCACCGCCACGGCGGTGACCCTGATTTGGGAGAGCATGGTCTTGACCTCTCGGCGGGTTTCCTTGCGCTCGTCCAGCGTCTCGGTGAGGTTGCGCAGCGAACTCACCACCTGGCCACCGGCCCGGCTGGAGAGCACCAGTGTGGTGACGAGGACGACCAGCTCGCGCGAGGGCAGCCGGTCGGCCAGCTCGCCGAGCGCGTCGTCCATGGAATGACCGACGGCGAGCTGGTCGGCGACTTTGCGCAGTTCCTCGCCCGCCGGGTCGTCGAGCTCCTCCGCCGCCATCGCGAGCGCGGTGCGCAGCGCCAGACCGGCCTGGGTCGCGTTGGCGAGCACCCGGGTCAGCTCGGGCAACTGGTTGATGAAGGCTTCCGTGCGCTTGGTGCGCTGCCAGTTGAGGAAGGCGTTACCGCCCCAGACGCCGATCAGCGCGGCCAGGACGCCGAAGAACTGGGCGAAGATCGCGCCAATGGTGAAGTACAGGGCGAGCAGCCCGGCCACGACGTACACGAAGTACTCGCCGGGGGTCAGATCAAGGCCCGTCACCGCGATCTTGCGCTCGATGCGCCTGCCGAGCTTCGTCGTACGGAGCCACTCGTCGATGCCGACGAAGCGCCGGCGGCGGCCGGAGACCGTATTGGTCTGTCCCGTCTGGGACATGCGCGCGACGAGTACCTGCCGCTGGGCCTTGCCCGACGAGTAGACGTGCACGCCGATCACGGCGAGCACACAGGTGAGCAGCGTGACGCCGACCGTCAGGAGCGGAAGATTATCCATGTCGTGCGGGACCTTCTCGGTGGACGAGGTGGAGAGTGGAGAGGGGACGGTGGAGAGGAGGGGACGGTGTCGGGGCGGGGCGACGTCGGACCGGTTCAGGCCGCCGATTTGCGTACGGCCAGCTCCTCGTCGGCGGCAGCGACCCCGAAGGCCGGAGGGACGGGTTCGCTCCTGAGGTAGAGACGTTCGGCGATCCGGCGCGGCAGAGGGTAGTACTCGAACTTCCCGTGCACCCGGCCCTCCGGGGACATGGGCTGGGCGATATAGCGGCAGACGGAGACGATCCGGTACTCCTCGCGGCCGTATGAATCCACGATGGCGATCTCGGTCACCCGGCGGGAGCCGTCGGCGTGCCGGGTGAGCTGCACGATGACATCGACGGCGCTGTTGATCTGGTCCTTGATCGCCACGAACGGGATCTCGACCTCCGACATGGAGGCCAGGGTCTGGAGTCGCATCAGCGCGTCCTCGGCGCTGTTGGCGTGGACGGTGGCGAGCGAGCCGTCGTGGCCGGTGGACATCGCCTGGAGCATGTCGAGCGTCTCGCCGCCGCGGACCTCACCGACGATGATGCGGTCGGGGCGCATACGCAGGGAGTTGCGTACGAGGTCGCGGATGGTGACCTGGCCCTTGCCCTCCACGTTCGAGGGGCGGCTCTCCAGCGTGATCACATGGGACTGCTGGAGCTGGAGCTCGGCGGAGTCCTCGATGGTGACGATGCGCTCGCCGTCGGGGATGAGTCCTGAGAGGGAGTTGAGCAGCGTCGTCTTCCCCGTACCGGTGGCCCCGGAGACGATCACATTGAACTTCGCGCGCACCAGGCCCGACAGCAGGATCATCATCTGCTCGTCCAGCGAACCGAGGCTGATCATCTCCTGGAGGGTGAAGGCCCTCGGGAAGCGCCGGATGGTGAGGATGGGTCCGGTCAGCGAGAGCGGCGGAATGATCACGTTCACCCGCTCACCGGACGGCAGTCGGGCGTCGACCATCGGATTCGCCTCGTCCACACGGCGGTTGACCGTGGAGACGATGCGCTCGATGGTCTGCATCAGCTGCTCGTTGGAGGTGAACCGCATCGGCAGCTGCTCCAGCCGGCCGCCGCGCTCGACGAAGACCTGGTCCGCGCCGTTCACCATGATCTCGCTGATGGAGGCGTCTTCGAGCAGGGGCTCCAGGATGCCGAGGCCGAGGGCCTCGTCGACGACCCGGCGGATGAGCTGGGTCCGCTCGATGGTGGAGAGGACCGGGCCCTCCCTGCTGATGATGTGGCTCAGGACCCGCTCAAGGCGGGCCCGGCGCTCGGCCGCGGCGAGCGCGGACATCTCGGCGAGGTCGATCTCCTCCAGGAGCTTGGCGCGGTAGACCCCGACGAGGAGACTCTCCTCGCTGTGCCCGTTCGTCGGCTCGGGGCTGTTGATGCGCGCCCGCAGGCTCATGTCCTCAACTCCCAGGTTCTGCTGGTGTGCTCGGGTGGTGCGGCGATGCGATGGTGATGCGTCGCGGCCGTGGCCGGTGTGCGGCGGCGGCCGGACGGCCGGGTCAGTCGAGGGGCATGGTGGCGCTCCTCCTGGCCTCGCCGAAATCGAAGACCTTGGGCAGGAGGGAGGGGACCTTGACCTTCGCGGTCACCGTCACCTCGTCGCCGTTGATGCTCGGTTCGGGGATGTCGACCGTCAGCCACTCGCTGGTCGCGGCCCGGCCGGCCGCTTGAGCTGAGGTGTTGACATCGTTGTACGACTCGGCGCGGGCAGCCGCCCGTGCCGCCGTACTCGCCTGCTGTACGGCGTACGCGGCCAGCCCGAGCTGGATCGCGGCGAGGGCGACGAGGAGCAGCAGGGTGATGACCCCGACGTATTCGAGGGCGACCTGTCCCCGTTCGCGCGCGTCGCGCGCTGTGCGCTTCACCATGGGTCAGCTCTCCCTTACGGCCGAGGCATGGCCCGGGACGGTGATCGGGATGTTGAAGCCGGGGAAGAGCACCGGCACTTCGAGGTCGACCTCGGCCTTCACCAGGTCTTCGCCGTCGCCCTGGCAACGGATCTCGGCGTTCCAGGCCTCGGGCAGGTCCTCGGTCCCGGCGCGCTCACACGCCTCGTTCCGCGTCTCCGACTCCGCTACCGTGCCCGCCCGCACCGCCTCGTCCGCCGCGTTGCCCGCCAGCGAGAAGGTGTAGCCGACCAGGGCGGCCTGCCAGAGCAGGATCACCGTGCCCAGGATGATCGGGACCATGCCGACGAACTCGACGGCGACTTGCCCCCGGTCGTCACATGGCCACGCACCGCGCGGCCGGTCCTCGCGGAGCCGCGGTCGCTCAGCGCGCGAGCGGCCGGTGAACCGGCTCCGGCCGCGGCTCCACCGGCTGCCCGGCCGGACAGGATCCAGGGCCTGTCCGTATGGTCGTATGTCTGTTCTCGGGACACTCATGCGTCAACGCTCCCCCTCCGGTGGTGGGCCGGCCTCATCAGTCCTGCTGCCTCGATCGTCCGCGCAGGACCCCGACCGATCCGCGGTCCCCCTTGAGCTTGGTGTTCTTCTCCCCGCCTTCGGGTGCCCTCACCAGCCCCAGCTCCCCGGCCAGCCCCCACATCGCCTGCTTCACCGTGGACTTGGACTCCAGATCCTGCATCCGGCCCGCGTCGACGGCGGCCTGCAGCTCCTTGAAGTTGGCCGGGATCGTCACGCGGGCGACGCGGGTGCTGGTGATCCGTTCGATCAGCGGCGGCTGGATCTCGGTGCTGCGCGTATGGCGGTTGACGACTATCACGGTCTCCTCCGCCTTGCGGATCTGGAGCCGGTCCCACAGCCGCACCATGCGCTTGGCCGCCCGGACCGAGACGACATCCGGGGTCGTCAGCAGCAAGGTGGTGTCGGCCATCTCGATCGCGGCGGCGTTGGCGCTGTTCATCTGGGTGCCGCAGTCGATGACGACGACCTCGTAGCGGTTGCGGAGCGCGCTGACGATCTGCCGTACGGACCGTTCGTTGACCTCCTCGCCGCGCTCCCCCTCCCCCGGCGCCAGCAGCATCCCTATCCCGCTCGGGTGGAGGTAGACCGCGTCCTGGAGCACCCGGGGAGATATGTCCTGGATGGAGGCGAGGTCCACGATCGACCGGCGGAACTGCACATCGAGATACGAGGCGATGTCGCCGGCCTGAAGATCGAGGTCCGCGAGTGCGGTGTTCATGCCGGACGCCCGTGCCGCCAGCGCCAGCTGGACGGCGACCATGGTCGTACCGACGCCGCCCTTCGCGCCGCTGACCGTGACGACCGTACCGCCGGGGCCGGTGAACACGTCCGCGCCCTGGCCGAGGTGGCGTCGTACCCCCACCGACCAGGCCGCCGCCGCCTGTACGCGCTGGGCGAGTTCCTCGTACGAGAGCGGCAGCCCGACCAGACCGCGGGCGCCGGAGTCCATGGCCGCCGCGAAGAGGCCGGGTCCGGCGTCCGTGGTGACGAGGATGACGCCGACGGCCGGGAAGCGCAGGGCCACTTCCCTGATCAGTTCGAGCGCCGGTACCGGACCGATCCGCTCATGGACCAGGACCACTTCCGGCAGCTCGTCGATCGACTCGGCGGCCAGCCTGGCCAGCGTGTCGATCAGCGAGGTGGAATCACCGACGGGGGCGGCCGGCTCGGCGTCGGGGAGCTGGCTGAGCAGCGTGGTGATGGACCGCGCGGCATCGGCGTCCCCGACTACCGGCAGGATTCTGGTGCTCATACGTCCCTCACTTGTCCCCTTCGAGGGTGTAGGTGTTCTCCCCCGGGCGCAGCGTGGTGGGGCTGCCGTCGGCGAGGAGCGCGAGGCGTACGTGCTTCGCGAAGGACTCGGCGTACGCGACGCGCTGGGCGTCCTTGGTCTTCAGCGCGAAGGTGATCGGGACAGCTTTGGTGGCGGCGCTGCGGCTGCTGTTGCTCTCGTCGGGCTGCAGCGCGGTGAGCTTGCCGACGTCGAGGACCTTGGCGTTGGGAACGATGATCCGGGACTCGGCCGCGGCGTCCCGGCTCTCGCCGGCGAAGGTCGCGAAGATATTCACCAGGTCGCCGGGGAGGATCTTCCCGGCGACACCGGTCGACGCGTCGATCATGATCGCGATCTCCTGCTCGTCATTGGCGAGCGCGGGCCGATTGACGATCATGTCGTCCTGAAGCAGCGAGCCCTGCTTGAGCTGGGTGACGGCGATCTTTCCGTTGACGACGGCCAGATCGGTCACCGCGTTCTCGGAGAGCCAGCGCTTGGGCATGCTGATCTTCTCGAACTGGCCCTCGTTGAGCGGGGTGTACGGAGCGACATCCGCCTTCAGGCGGTACGCGTCCACCTCGGGTCCGACCTTCGAATTCACGTCGCTTATCACGGAGAGGACACCGGCGAACGCGGCGAAGGCGCAGAGGACCGAGAGAAGAAGGAGTATGACGCCGCGGCGTTGCCGTGAATTCATGAGCGGTACAACCTCGTTCGGTGACGTGAGTGTGAGGGCGGAGTGTGGGTACTCGGCCTGGGGGCCCGGCATGCGAGCCGATGGTGAAGGCTGAGTGTGCGGTCGGTGCGTGAAGTCCGAGTGAGGAGTGGGGCGTCGGGTCGGTGGGTATCCGGAGTCGGGGGAGGCGACGGAACCCCGGGGCCGGAGGGCGCGCAGAGAGCGCTTCCGGTCACGCGCGACGCCGCACGTGGTGTTCCGTCCAGATGATCTAGGTGGCTGTTCCCTGATTCAAGACACCCGTTGTGCCCATTTGGTTCTCCGGCGGCGCCAGCGGAGCGGAACAGAATCCGCAGCGGTCACCTATGAGTTCGATACCGCACCAGGAACACACCTCTCTTCGCACGGAGGAGACCAGCTGATAGAGAACGGAGATATCAGGCAGAAAGGCGGCGAACTCCACCATCTTGGAAGTTCCCCACCAGCGTGGTGAATCCGCCGGGAGGGCGCTCTCCTGGATTCCCTGGACGCGCCACGCGGGCGCGAGGGTCTTGGTCACCCAGTCGGATTGCGACTGCCCCTTGCCGACGATCAGTTGGGTCCCGAAGTCGGGGCCGGCCAGTTCACCGGACCCGCCGATCTTGATCAGTTGGGGCGACGGATTGGCGAGCACCCCGAACTGGGACCCGGGCACCCAGGACTTGGCATGGGTCTTGAGGCTCACGGGCACCCGGTCGAGCCTGGTCACGGAGTTGAGCAGCGCCCCGGCGTAGATGTAGTGCGAGAGCAGCCGGGCCGCGGAAGCGACGATTCCGGCACTGAAGTCACAGATGGACAATTGCCGCAGCTGGCGCACGAGTACGGCCACGCCGAGCGGCGGCAGATCAAGTTTGAGAAGCGCGATCCGGTCCGTCTCCAAAACCGACCGGACGGTGTGCAAGCGTCGTTCATGAGCCGCCGAGATCGACGCGGGATAGAGCGCCACGACATAGCCGTGCTGCTCCACGAGGACCTGTGTATCGGCGAGCGCGGCGTCCAGTGGCTGGGCGTCGGGTGACTGGAGCAGCGCCGCGGTCGGCGTCTGCTGGTCCGTCGGTGGTAGCACCAGATCAGGACTGGTGACAGCAATCGCGGTCGGCACGCTGGTTCCCCGTTCGGCTCCGGCCGCCGGAGTCCCGACGGCCGCAGTTCTCCCCTGCTGGGCGCTTCTGCTTCAGCACTTTATCCACCTCGTACTGTGCAGAGAACACCTATCAGATGACGATGCCAAGGGCGCGGGCGGCTACCTCCGGCAAAGCCGGACGAAGCAGTCAGCTGTTCACTGCCGTTTCAACTAATATTTCATTTCGTCGAATTCCGCATCCAATCGCTCGACTTTGGGCCCGAGTTGGGCCCACGGACCCACGAACGGGCAACACCCGCGCCCGTACGCTCCCATTCCGATTCCGCGTGCGAAAGGCACTCGGTCACGGAGGGGGACGGGCCGGATGAGACGCCGGACAGGACGACAGACGCCGGGCCACGGGCGCGACCGAGGGGCCACGGCCACCGAGTACGCGGGCGTGATCGTGGTCGTGGCGGCGGTCGTCGGGGCGCTGGTCGGTACGGGAGTCGACCGGACCCTCGCCGACGGTCTGCGCTGTCTGATCACCTTCAGCGGCCCCTGCGGCTCGCGCGGCGGCGGAGGGCAGGACCAGTCCGCGCCCAGGACCGACGCCGACTACGAACCGCCGCTCTGTCAGATCTCCTCCGTCACCGACAAGGCCGGGGCCAAGGCGAAGGTCCTCTTCATCGAGTGGGGCGAGGAATACGGCTTCCAGCAGACGACGTTCCAGTCCAACAAGGACCTCAACAAGGACGGCAAGGTCGACGCGAACGACCAGCAGGTCATGATGACGTTCACCGACGCCGCCTCCGTCGCCGCCAAGAAGGACTGGAAACCCGGCGCGAAGATAGGCAAGTTCGGTACGGACAAGGTCGAACTCGGCGCCGGGATCAAGGTCACCAACGGCGACACCTGGGTCTTCGACAGCGAGGAGCAGGCCGCGTCGTTCCGTGCCGACATCGAGGAACTCAAGACGTACGAGCTGGCCAACCGCAACACCAACGCGCGCGGCGGCGGCCTCGGCAACAGCATCCTCTATCTCTTCGGCAAGGGCCCGATGGCCAAGGAGGAGGAGCTGCGCGAGCGCATCGAGGAGAAGCTCGGCAACCGCCACATCAGCTACGGCAAGGTCGGCCTGGAGGCCGCCGCGGCGGGCGGGCTCAAGGTGTCCCCGGGCGACGAGAAGAAGCTGAGCGCCACCCTCGGCGGCAACTTCAAGTTCTCGCCCGAGGTGACCTGGACCGACAACAGCTTCAAGGGCACGAAGGCATACACGTACAGCGCGGCGATCGAGTACGGCGGCAAGGTCGGGTACGAGGCCGGGCCCCTCAGCGGGGACTCCGCCGCGTCCACCACGCTTACCGGCACGATCACCGTCACGCACGACAAGAAGACCGGTGAGCTGCTGCGCGTCGACATGACCCGCACGGTCGAGAAGGGCGCCACGAAGGACGGCGCGAAGGCCGGCGGGGACAACGGCGGGAGCGGCGACGACAAGCGCGGTGGCAGCGGCGGGGCGAAGGGCACCGACGGGTCCACCGGTATCGAGGTCGTCACCAACTCGGTGGTCATCCCGCCGGGCTCCGACGGCGACGAGCAGCGCCGGATCGCCCAGGAGTGGCTGGACGGCCACGGGGACAACGCCGCGCCCTTCACCTACATGTTCGACGACCACGCGCCGACGAAGCGCCCCGGCGCGGACGATCCGTTCGGGCGGCTGCTCTTCGACGAGGGGCTCTCCAGCCGGACGAACTACACCGGGGAGACGGAGGCCGCGGAGTACGGCTTCGAACTGAACCTGGGGCTCAGCCTCGGCTTCTCGGTCTCCACCGAGAAGAAGGAGGAGACGCTCGACAAGGCGGAGTTCCTGGGGGCACCCCACGGGGACGGCCGCACCTATCTCCCGTACAGCTACTGTGCGAACTGACCCGGCAGGCGACAGGAGCACACCCGCCATGAGGACACCCGCCATGACCACCGCCACCAGCCCGAACAGCCCGAACAGCGGGAAGGCACCGCGGTGGCCGGCCGCTGCCGCCGCCTGCGCCGCCGTCGTCGCGCTGGTGGCCGGATGCGGTACGGACACGACGGCCGGCGTGGTGCCGGAGGGCTGGGGCACGCTCAGGACCTCGGCGGTCACGGTCGCCCATCCGCCGGCCTTCACACCGCAGAGCGCCGGTGAGCGGAGCGAGTACAACGCGGCGGCGGCGACGCTCGCGGAGGACGGCAAGGACATCGGGATGATCACCGTCCAGCTGGACTTCACCCACGCGGACTCGGTGGAGGAGGCGGCGATCGGCGCCGAGGCGGGCATAGCCCTCGGCTCGACGCTGGGCGAGCAGCGGAAGATCGAGGTCGCCGGCCCCGAGGGCGGGACGGAGGCCAGACGCATCGACTTCGAGTTCACCGAGAAGGGCTCCCGGATCAAGGGCGTGATCGTCGCGGGACTGGACTCGGCGAAGAAGTCCTACGCGGTACGGGTCGACGCGGCCAAGGGGAGACTCGGCGACGGCGACCTCACGAAGATCATCGACTCGATCACCCTCACCTAGGCGGCTGTCATGGACATCCCAGGCGGTGACCATGTCTTCTTCGGGGGCATGACCCTGCTCTTCGGCTGGATGGCGGCCCACTACGCCCGACGACTGGCGGCGGTGGCACGCGCGCTCCGGGCGGGCGGCCGGGCCCCCGGCGTCTGCGTACGCGTCGAGAGCGAGCCGTACAACCGCTCGGACGCGCGCCGGTACGTCTTCTCCTTCCGCACCCCGGACGGGCGGAGCGTCGAGTTCGAGGATCTGGCGACGGGCGCGGTGCGGGTGGGTACGCGGGTCACTGTGGCGTACGACCCGGCGGCCCCCGAGCGCAGCGCGACGGTCGCGGGGCGCGGCAACTGGTCACCGGTGGCGCAGTACGCGCTGCTGGTGACGGGGTGCGCGCTGGCGGCGGCCTGCTTCGCGGCGGTGCTGGTGTTCACGGCGATCTGAGACACGTCAGGGCGGTTCAAGGCGCCCACCCGGGGGCCGCGACTCCCGGGTCCTGGAAATCAAACAGCGAAACGATCTGAAGCACGGGGATTCGATGCACGGCGAACTGTTCACCCATCCGTTCGGAGGCGAGAGGCGATGACGCGGTACGACTACCCGAGGGCGCCCGCGCGCCGGGACGACGGAGGCGGAGCGCCGGTCCTCGCGATCATGCGCGCCTGGGCGGCCGGCATCGTCATGCTGCTCCTCACGGAGTACCTCCAGGCCACGCTGGTCTACGACCATCTGGCCTCGGACGAGAAGCTGGAGACGTACCTCGGCCGCCTGCTGCTGATCCATCTGCCGAACGCGACCTGTATCGCGGTCGCCGCCTGGGCGGCGGGACGCGCCCACCGGGACCCGTTCCGCGACGCCAGGGCGCAGCATCTGACGGCGGTCCTGACCGTGCCGGTGGCCGCGCAGGCCCTCAACCTGTCGCTCCAGTGGGAGGACCTGGCGGCCGAGGGGCTGCTGATGTCGAACGCGGTGCTGGTGGTCGGGTGCGTGACGGGTTACGCGGTGGAACGGCTCCAGGAGGACTGAGGTCCGGGGACTGAGCTCCGGGACTGACGCGTGGAGAGCCGGCTTCCGGGGCGCTGCCGCCGCCCCTCCGTATACGACCTGCTGCCACAGGTCTTGACAACTTGATTGGTCTGGACCAGTTTTACGCCCGACGGTGGCCACCGTTCCCCCTCTCACGTACCTCCATCCCCGAACCCCAGCCGGAGGCAGCAAGTGGAACGTGCACCAGGCGGCAGAGGACGTATCAGAACCTGGGTCGGCGGGACGGTGGCCCTGCTGGCCGCCGGCGCGCTGAGCCTGACCGGGCTCACCGGCACCGCGCAGGCCGCCGACATCAACGTGGCCAAGAACGCGGGCTTCGAGTCCGGGCTCACCAACTGGACCTGCTCCGCGGGCAGCGGGGCCACCGTCGGATCCCCCGTGCACGCGGGCGCCGCCGCGCTCCGGGCCACCCCCGCCGGCCAGGACAACGCCAAGTGCGTCCAGGCGGTCGCCGTACAGCCCAACTCGACGTACACACTGAGCGCCTGGGTCCAGGGCGGCTACGCGTATCTCGGGGCCGAGGGAACCGGCACCACCGATGTGTCGACCTGGACGCCGGACAGCACCGGCTGGAAGCAGCTCACCACCACCTTCAGGACCGGCGCCTCGACCAGGTCCGTGACCGTCTACACCCATGGCTGGTACGGGCAGAGCCCCTACTACGCCGACGATGTGTCCGTCTTCGGCCCCGACGGCGGCGGAGGCGGCGACCCCGAGCCCCAGCTACCGGGCGCGCCCTCCGGGCTGGCGGTCGGTTCGGTGACCTCGTCGTCCGTGACCCTCAACTGGAGCGCGGTGTCGGGCGCGACCGGCTACAACGTCTACCGGGCCGGTACGAAGGTCCAGTCGGCGAGCGGCACTTCCTCGACGGTGACGGGGCTGGCCGCTGACACCTCGTACGACTTCCAGGTGACCGCCACCAACGCGGCCGGCGAGTCCGCGAAGTCCGCGACCGTCACCGGCAGAACCGCCCAGAGCGGCGGCGGCAACCCGGGCAACCCGGCCGTACCGAAGCACGCGGTGACCGGCTACTGGCAGAACTTCAACAACGGCGCCGCCGTCCAGAAGCTCCGTGACGTGCAGTCGCAGTACGACATCATCGCCGTCTCGTTCGCCGACGCGACCACCACGCCCGGCCAGATCACCTTCAACCTCGACCCGGCCGTCGGCTACGCCTCGGTCGCCGACTTCAAGGCGGACATCGCCGCGAAGAAGGCCGCGGGCAAGTCGGTGATCATCTCGGTCGGCGGTGAGAAGGGCACCATCTCCGTCAACAGCGACGCCTCCGCCACCAACTTCGCCAACAGCGCCTACGCACTGATGCAGGAGTACGGCTTCAACGGCGTCGACATCGACCTGGAGAACGGCCTCAACTCCACCTATATGACAAAGGCTCTGCGCCAGCTGTCCGCGAAGGCGGGCGCGGGCATGGTGCTGACGATGGCACCGCAGACCATCGACATGCAGTCGACGGCGGGCGAGTACTTCAAGACCGCGCTGAACGTGAAGGACATCCTCACCGTCGTCAACATGCAGTACTACAACAGCGGCTCCATGCTCGGCTGCGACGGCAAGGTCTACTCCCAGGGCTCCGTCGACTTCCTCACCGCCCTCGCCTGCATCCAGCTCGAAGGCGGACTCGACGCCTCACAGGTCGGCCTCGGCGTCCCCGCGTCCACGCGTGGCGCGGGCAGCGGCTACGTGGATCCCTCCATCGTGAAGAACGCGCTGGACTGTCTGACGAGGGGCACGAACTGCGGTTCGTTCAAACCCGCCAAGACCTACCCCGGCCTGCGCGGCGCCATGACCTGGTCCACCAACTGGGACGCGACGGCGGGCAACGCCTGGTCCAACGCGGTCGGCCCGCACGTCCACGGCCTCCCGTAGTCCCGTCGCACCCGTAGTCCGCACCACCACCCCGAGCCCCCCACAGGGCCGGCAGCGCCGTCGAACCCCACCCGACGGCGCTGCCGTGTGTCCGGCGCCGGAGGAGTCGCGGTAAGCGCCCGAGGCGAGACGTAAGCCCCCTACCAGGGAATGTCCCGCACCTGCTGCACGCACAGCACCACGAACAGCAGCCCCGCCGCCGACAGCATCACATTGCTCAGAACGCCGTTCCGCCATTCCTTGGGCGTACGCGACGAGTTGAGCAGCCACACCAGCGTCAGCGCCAGGAACGGCATGAAGAACGCGCCCAGCACGCCGTAGACGACCACCAGGCCGAACGGCTCGTCCAGGAAGAGGAGCGAGATCGGCGGGAAGGTCAGCCAGAGCAGATACGCGCGGAACGGTACGGAGCGTTCGCGCTCGCCGGCGGCGACCTCCTCCGTGGTCCTCCTCGACTCGTCCGCCGCCGCCCCCACGCGGTCCTTGCGGATCCGTTCCACGAAGTCCGCGAACATCAGGCTCACGCCGTGCCAGACACCGATGAGCGACGAGAAGGACGTGGCGAAGAAGCCGACCAGGAACAGCTTGGCGGTGGTCGCGCCGAAACGGTCCTCCAGGATCGTGCCGAGGTCGATCAGACCGCGGTCGCCCTTGGTCAGGGCGATCTGGGAGGAGTGCAGCAGCTCGGCGCCGATGATCAGCATGGCGACGACGAAGAGGCCGGTGGTGATGTACGCGACCCGGTTGTCGAGGCGCATCACCTTCATCCAGCCGGTGTTGGTCCAGCCCTTGGCGTTGACCCAGTAGCCGTACGCGGCCATGGTGATCGTGCCGCCCACCCCGCCGATCAGGCCGAGCGTGTAGAGCAGTGAGCCGTCAGGCAGGACCGGGAGCAGACCCGCGAAGCTCGCGCCGACGTCGGGGACGACACGGATCGCGACGTACACGACGACCACGAACATCACGCCGATCAGGACCGTCATGACCCGCTCGAAGACGGCGTACTGGTTGAACCAGACGAAGACGAGCCCGATCAGCCCCGTGATCACCGCCCAGGTCTTGAGCCCCGGCCCGTCCGGGAAGAGCGCGACGATCGGGAGCGCGCTGGAGGACATCGCCGTGGCGCCGTAGACGAAGCCCCAGACGAGGACGTACACCGCGAAATACACGGTGGTCCAGCGGCCCAGACTGCGCCAGCCCTCGAAGAGGGTGCGGCCGGTGGCGAGATGCCAGCGGCCGGTGGCCTCGGCGAGGGAGATCTTGACGACGCAGCCGATGACCGCCGCCCACATCAGGGTGTAGCCGAACTTGCTGCCCGCGATGAGCGTGGCGACCAGATCGCCCGCGCCCACACCGGTCGCCGCGACGACGATGCCGGGGCCGATATACGTCCAACTCGACTTGCGCGGAAGGGAGACGGCCTCATTCGTGCCGGTGTCCGTGGTGTCTGCCATACGTGTTGTCGCCTCCCGCTTGTCTCCGTACGTGACCCGAGTCACCAAAGCGGGGTGACGATGATCGCGCAAGAGGGCCTGCCGTGAGGGTTCGGTGGCGGGAGCCCGAGCCCCGGCGGTATGAGCCGTCGGTCAGCCCGGACCGAGCGCGGCGAGCGTGCCTGATCCTCGCCGGTCACTCACCCAGGCCGGCGGCCTTGCGGGATCGTTCGTCCCAGACGGGCTCCACGGCGGCGAAGGTGGGGCCATGGCCTCGGCGGTAGACCATCAGGGTCCGCTCGAAGGTGATGACGATGACGCCGGTCTGGTTGTAGCCGATCGTCCGCACGGTGATGATCCCTGTTTCCGGGTGGCTCTTCGACTCCCGGGCCCCGAGGACTTCGGACCGCGAGTAGAGGGTGTCGCCCTCGAACACGGGATTGGGCAGGCGTACGCGGTCCCAGCCCAGGTTGGCCATCACGTGCTGGGATACGTCGGTCACGCTCTGCCCGGTGACCAGTGCCAGTGTGAAGGTGGAGTCCACGAGCGGTCTGCCCCACTGTGTTCCCGCGGAGTAGTGCCGGTCGAAGTGCAACGGGGCTGTGTTCTGCGTGAGAAGGGTCAGCCATGAGTTGTCGGTTTCGAGCACAGTGCGCCCCAGGGGGTGCCGGTAGACGTCGCCGACGGTGAAGTCCTCGAAGTACCGGCCGGTCCAGCCCGGCACGGGCTGCGGTGCGGATGTGTCCTCTGCGCGGCTCAGGGTGGTCATGCGCTCATTGTTCGGAGTCTTGAACGCGTCTGTGAAATAGCGAATCTTCACCGACACTATGCGTTTGACGCATGGGAGGTGGAGCAGATGTAGTCGAGGAAACGTCGGACCACGGGCGAGCGGATACCCGACACGGGAGTGATGACGCCTACTGTCCTCACGGCTTCCGCCTCGTCCAGAGCGACCGCGACGACGGGCCCCCGCCGGTCCACCGGACAGCCCGTGGTGGGCGTGATGGCAATGCCCAGGCCCGCCCCGACCAGGGAGCGCAGGGTGCTCAGTTCCGTACTTTCCAGAGTGACCCGCGGGATGAAGCCGGCAGCCGCACAGAGCCTGTCGGTGATCTGACGCAAACCGAAGACCGGCTGAAGAGCGACGAAGGACTCTTCGGCCAGGTCGGCCATCTTGACCCGCCGCCGCACGGCCAGCCGGTGGCCGGCCGGAACGAGGACGCACAGAGGCTCCTCCCGCAGCGGTATCCACGCAAGGTCGTCCCCGGCCGGCCGCGGGCCGGTCAACCCCATGTCCAGGCGCCCCTGCCGGACGCCGTCCACCACCGAGTCGGCGGCATCGCCCCGCAACTCGAACGTGGTCCGCGGGGCGATGGAGCGGTATCCGGAGAGCAGTTCGGGCACCAGCCACGTCCCATAGGAGTGCAGGAACCCGAGCACCACGGTGCCGGCGTCCGGGTCGACCAGTGCGGCGACGCGCTGCTCCGCTGTCTCGATCTCAGCGATGGCACGCAAGGCGTGAGCGCGGAAGACCTCGCCGTACTTGTTCAGCCGCAACCGGTTCTGCTGCCTGTCGAACAGGGGCACGCCGACGCGAGCCTCCAGCCTCCTGATCGCCCGGGACAGTGTCGGCTGGGAAATGTTCATCCGCTCCGAGGCCAGGGTGACGTGTTCGCACTCGGCCAGCGCCGTGAACCATTGCAGCTCCCTGATCTCCATGCACGGACTATACGCCGGACGCATGGACTGTGGAGAAGATCGTCATTTCACAGCGGGCGGCCGTGGCTGGAAGGTGTCCTCACATCCATCAGGACTCCATGGGAGGGACCCCATGTCCGAGCCGCATTCCCCCGAGGACGACGTTCCGCACGACCGCACGGCCGAACTGTTGGCCGGGCTGGTCGTCGTATCACTTGAGCAGGCCGTCGCCGCCCCGTTCGCGACGCGGCAGCTCGCCGATCTGGGCGCGCGCGTCATCAAGATCGAACGACCGGGCAGTGGTGATCTGGCGCGGGGCTACGACCGTACCGTGCACGGCATGTCCAGCCATTTCGTCTGGCTCAACCGGGGCAAGGAGAGTGTGCAGATCGATGTCCGCTCGCCGGAGGGCAACCGGCGGTTGCACGATCTGGTCGACCGTGCCGATGTCCTGGTCCAGAACCTGGCTCCGGGTGCCGCTGCCCGGCTGGGTATCGGGCACTCCGCCCTCGCTCTCAGCCATCCCCGCCTGATCACCTGCGACATCTCCGGCTACGGCAGCAGCGGCGGTTACCGGGACCGCAAAGCCTACGATCTCCTGGTCCAGAGCGAGGCCGGACTGCTGTCCATCACCGGCACCCCCGACACACCGTCGAAGGTCGGCCTGTCGATCGCCGACATCTGCGCCGGGATGTACGCCCACTCCGGCATCCTCACCGCCCTGCTGAAACGGGCCCGTACCGGCCGCGGGTCCCGGATCGAGGTCTCCATGCTGGAGGCGCTGGGCGAGTGGATGGGATATGCCGAGTACTACACCCGCTACGGGGGGACGGCGCCGGAACGAACAGGTGCCGGCCACGCCACGATCGCCCCCTACGGTCCGTTCCTCACACGGGACGGGCAGACCATCGTGCTGGGGCTTCAGAACGAGCGGGAGTGGGCCTCCTTCTGCGAGACCGTCCTGCGCCGCGACGATCTGCGCGGTGACAGCCGGTTCACCGGAAACGCCGACCGGGTGGCGCACCGGGCCGAACTGGACGAGCTGGTACGCGAGGTGACGGGAAGCCTCTCGGGCGAGGAGCTGGTGAACCGCCTGGAGGAGGCCCGGATCGCCTACGCGCGCCAGCGCGGCATGCGGGAGTTCAGCGACCACCCCCAATTGCGCGAGCGCGGCCGGTGGGCTTCTTTCGACAGCCCGGTCGGACCACTGACGGGGCTGATCCCGCCGGTCACCTTCCACGGCGAAGCGGACGGCCCTTCGCGTCTGCGGCCCGTTCCGGGGCTGGGCGAGCACACCGAGGCTGTTCTCACCTGGCTGGCCGCCTCCCCGTCCGGCACGCGCGAGGAAGGTGCGCCATGCCCACGGAACTGATCGGCGTGCTGGTTCTCGCGGCTGTCTTCATACTGTCCAGCCTGCGGGGACTGAACATGGGCGTACTGGCCCTGGTGGCAGCCTTCTTGCTGGGCTGTGTCTGGCTGGGCCGCACTCCCCAGCAGGTGCTGGACGGGTTTCCCGCGGAGATGTTCGTCGTCCTTGTCGCGGTGACGTTCCTGTTCGGGACAGCGCGGGTCAACGGGACCGTGGAGTGGATGGTGCACGCCGCCCTGCGGGGAGCGGGTGAGCGCCTGGCCGTCCTGCCCTGGGTCCTGTTCGGCTTGGCCGCATTGCTGTGTGCGACGGGGGCGGCGTCTCCCGCGGCCGTCGCCATCGTCGCGCCCATCGGCATCACCTTCGCCGTGCGGCAGGGCGTCAACCCTCTCTTTGTCGGTCTGATGGTGGTCAATGGGGCTGCCGCGGGCAGTTTCGCGCCGACCGGCGTCCTGGGCGGCATCGTCAATTCCACTCTCGACAACCATGGTCTGCACGCGAGCAGTTGGCAGCTGTTCGCGGGCACGTTCGCCTTCAACGTCGCCGTCGGCGTGGTCACTCAGCTGGTCTTCGGGCGCGGGCGTACCCGACAGCAGGCGGGCGCCGACACCGGCTCCGGCATCGGCTCCGGCTCCGGCTCCGGCTCCGAAGGCTCGATGGCTTCGGCGGTCACGCTGGGAGCGGAGCAGGCGACAACACTGGGTGCGATGCTCGCCCTGGTGCTGGGGACCACCGTCCTCTCCCTGGACACCGGCTTTCTCGCTCTCTCGCTGGCCGCCGCACTGGCCCTGTTGTTCCGGCGCACAGCCCGCGAGGCGTACCAGGAGATCGCCTGGCCCGTCGTCCTGCTGGTCTGCGGGATCGTCACCTACATCGCGCTCCTGCAGAGCCTGGGCGTTGTCGACTCCCTGGGGCGGATGATCGCGGGGATCGGTGCGCCGCTGCTCGCCGCACTGATCATCTGTTACGTGGGCGGCGTCGTCTCGGCCTTCGCCTCCACCACCGGCATTCTGGGCGCTCTGATGCCGCTGGCGGTTCCCTTTCTCGCCTCCGGGGCCATCGGGACAACCGGCATGGTGATCGCCCTGGCCTCAGCGGCCACTGTGGTCGATGCCAGTCCCTTCTCCACCAACGGTGCCCTGGTCGTCGCCAACACCCCCGAGCACCAGCGGGACGGCGCCTACCGCGGGTTGCTGCGCTGGGGAGCGGGTGTGTGCGTACTGGCTCCCGTGGCCGCCTGGCTGATCTTCGTGGTCGTCTGACCCCCGCCCCGCCCGACAAAGGAGACCATCATGCGGTTCTCGGCGCGAACCATGCTGTTTGTCCCGGGCGACCGGCCCGAGCGCTTCGCCAAAGCCGCGTCCAGCGGTGCGGACGCCGTTCTGCTCGATCTGGAAGACGCGGTCCCTGAGGGCAACAAGGCCCGGGCCCGCGAGGCGGCGGTCGCCTGGCTGGCACGGAGCCCCGGGCTGGTGCGCGTCAACGCTGTCGGCAGCCCCTGGCATGCCGCTGATCTCGCCGCTCTCGCCGAGGCCGGAGCCCTGCGCGGTGTTGTCCTCCCCAAGAGCTCCACCGCGCCGCAAGTGGCCGCCGTGATCGAGCGGCTTCCTCACGGGATGCCCGTGCTGGCGCTGGTCGAGAACGCGATCGGCCTGCGCGAGGCCGCGGCGATCGCCGGTCTTCCGCGGGTGGGACGGTTGCTGTTCGGCAGCATCGACTACGCCCTCGACACGGGCATCACACCGTCCGAGCCGGACGAGCCGGAATTGCTCTGGGCGCGCTCCGCTCTGGTGAACGCTTCACGGGCAGCCGGCCTGCCGGCCCCGCTGGACGGGGTCTTCACCCACCTGGATGACCCGGTGGGCCTGGAGTCCTCATCGAGACGAAGCAGGGCCCTGGGATTCGGCGGCCGGCTGTGCGTACATCCGCGTCAGATCGCCACGGTGCACCACGCATGGCAGCCCGGTGACGACGAGATCCGGTGGGCTCGACGTGTGGTGCGGGCAGGGGGTGACAGCGACGGTGCCGCGGTACGCGTGGACGGACAGATGGTCGATCTGCCGCTCCTGCGGCGAGCCCGGCGCGTACTGGCCCTGGCGGGTGCCTGAGAAGCCCGCCGGCCCGGCCCGGTCGGACCCGCCCGGGACACTCCTAGGCGCGGTAGGCCGCCGAGATCTGTCCCACCAGGACGGCGAACGGCATGTCCAAGGCGGCGTAGACGGCTCCGGCCTCAGGGGCGGCGTTGTCGGCGAGGGCTTCCACCATGAGCGTGGAGTAGTCGCTCAGGACAACGCCCGCCTGCTGCATGCGCAGCAGTCCCGCCTCGCGCTTGGTCGCGCTGAAGGTGCCGGAGGCGTCCACCGCGACGTACGCGTCATGTCCGGCCGCGAGGGCGGAGTACGCGGGGAGGGCCGCGCACACCTCCAGCGACACCCCGGCGAAGATCAGCTTGCGCCGTCCGGTCGCCTCGATGGCCTCGCGCACCCGGTCGTCGTCCCAGGCGTTCACCGAACTCCGGTCAATGATCTCCTGTCCGGCGGGCAGCGCCTCGACCAGCTCCGGCGCGGTGGGTCCCCACATGCTGTCCGCCGCGGTGGTGGTCGTGACCAGCGGGATGTCCAGCGCCGCCGCGGCCTTCGCGAGGGCGACCACGTTGTGCTTCAGCTCGCCGACGGGGATGTCGCGTACGCCGGACAGGAGACCGACCTGATGGTCCACCAGCACCACGGCCACGTTCTCCCGGGTGATCGGGTCCAGGAACCCGCCGCGCTCGCGCTCGTTCATCTTCCGCTCCTTGAGTCGATTGAGCCCCGCGAGGCATGCGTGAACCCCACGAGTAATATAGTCACTAACCTTGATAGTCAGAATCAGTGACTACTTCAAACGTAGAGCACCCCCCACCGAAGTGCAAGGCCGGTCGGGACGCGGTCACCAAGGCACCGCGGGCGACGACTAAAATCGCCGGTCGGTGAGGCAGCGGCGGCGGACGACCGCCGGGACGGGAGCAGACGCATGACGGAGGTCGCACAGCCGGACATCGGTGTGCTCGCCGCGCGCGTGCTGTTCTCCGTGCAGCGCGAGCTGTACGCGAGGCTCGCCGAGCAGGGCTTCGACGACATCCAGCCACGCACCGGCGCCGTACTCGCCCACCTGAAACGCGAAGGCATCCGCGCCAGCGAACTGTCCCGGCTCTCCGGACAGCACAAGCAGGTCATCGGAACCCTCATCGACGACCTGGAACGCCTCGGCTACGTCGAGCGCAGGCCCGACCCCGCCGACCGGCGCGCCAAACTGATCTGCCCCGCGGCCCGCGGTCTGCTCCAGATGGAAGCCGCCTCCTCCATCATGCGAAGCATCGAGGAGCGCCACGCACGCGCACTGGGCGAGCCGGAGTACACCGCCTTCAAGAGCGCGCTCCGCCGGGTCGCCGATCTCCCGCGCGAAACCCACTGAGCCGCTGAGCCGCTGAGCCGCGAAACCCACAGGGCTCACGCGACGAAGCGGCCTGGCCGCCAGTCGCGACCAGACCGCTACGGTCAACCAGGCCCTCGGGCCCGGGTGTTCTGTGTTGTTCTGTGTTCTGTACTAGATGATCAGACTCAGCAGCGCCGCCACCACGAAGCCCGCCACCGACAGCACGGTCTCCAGGACCGTCCAGGACTTCAGCGTGTCGCGCTCCGATATGCCGAAGTACTTCGCGACCATCCAGAACCCGCCGTCGTTGACATGGGACGCGAAGATCGAACCGGCCGAGATCGCCATGATGATCAGGGCGAGATGCGCCTGCGAGAGACCCTGGCCCTCGACCAGCGGGACGACGATTCCGGCCGTGGTGACGATCGCGACCGTCGCCGAGCCCTGGGCGACGCGCAGGACGACCGAGATCAGCCAGGCCAGCAGGATGACCGGCAGGCCGACGTCGTTGAAGGTGTCGGCGAGTGCGTCCGCGATCCCGCTGCCCTTGAGGACCGCGCCGAAGACACCGCCGGCGCCGACCACGAGCAGGATGTTGCCGACCGGCTTGAGCGAGGCGGTGGAGACCGTCTCCAGGGACTTGCGGGACCAGCCACGCCTGATGCCCAGCAGGTAGTACGCGAGCAGCAGCGCGATGGTCAGCGCCACGAAGGGGTGGCCGAAGAACTCGATGACCGAGCGGCCCGTCGACGGATCGAGGGCGATCGACGAGAAGGTCGCGAGCAGGATCAGGAGCAGCGGGGTGCCGATGATCGCGAGGACCGTGCCGAGCGCGACCGGCGTCTCCCGGGGCGTGACACCCGAGGCGCGCTGCTCGGCGGCGACCGCGGCCTTGGCCTCCTCCGCCGCCTCCACCATGTCCTGCGGAACGTCGACGAAGATGCGCTTCCCGATCCAGGCGGCATAGGCCCACGCGGCGAGTACGGCCGGGACGCCGACGACGACACCCATGAGGATGACCCAGCCGAGGTCCACCTTGAAGAGTCCGGCCGCGGCGACCGGGCCGGGGTGCGGGGGCAGGAAGGCATGGGTCATCGAGAGGCCGGCGAGCAGCGGCATCGCGTACAGCAGGATCGATTTTCCGGACCGCTTGGCGGCGGCGTACACGATCGGCGCGAGCACGAAGATGCCGACGTCGAAGAAGACCGGGATACCGAAGACGACACCGGTGACGCCCATGGCGAGCGGGGCGCGCTTCTCACCGAAGAGGTTCAGCAGCCGGGCGCTCAGCACCTCGGCCCCGCCGGACACCTCAAGGATCGCGCCGAGCATGGTGCCGAGTCCGATGATGATCGCGACATGGCCGAGGATGCCGCCCATCCCGCTCTCGATCATCGAGACGGCGGCGGACTTCTGGACCGTACCGAAGAGTTCGGTGACGGACAGGCCCGCCGCGAGGCCGACGGCTATGGAGACGCCGAGCAGCGCCACGAAGGGCTGGAGCCTGACCTTGATGATCAGGAAGAGCAACAGGACGATGCCGAGGGCGGCGACGGTCAGCAGACCGGCGGTGCCGTCGATCAGGAGCAGCAGACCCCCTGTGTGGGGTGGGGTCTCCGGTGGTGCGTCAGCGGCGAGCAGCATGGGGAGCCTCTGGTCGTGGGCATGGGGGATCACGGCACGACGCCCGGTCTGCGGGCGCCGTGCCGTACGGCGGCGCGGGTACGCGTAAGACGTTCAGCGGTGCGGGTTCTCGGGACGATGGGCGACGGACGACGGGCGACGGGCGGACGGGGCCGCGGTGCTGTGAAGCCTGTGGAGCTGTGGAGCTGTGGAGAGACGGCTCAGCCGAGGACGGCCAGCGCGTCGATCTCGATCAACAGCCCCTTGGGCAGGCCCACATACACCGTCGTACGCGCGGCGGGCGCTTCCTTCAGGCCCTGCTCACCGAAGTAGGCGTTGTAGATCTCGTTCATCTCGGCGAAGTGGTCGACGTCCGTGAGGTAGACGCGCATCATCATGACGTCGTCCCAGCTCGCGCCGCCCTCCTCCAGGATCGCCTTGACGTTGGCGAAGGTCTGGAGGGTCTGCTCGCGCAGGGTCGGGCCCGCGACGGTGGGCGCCTGGCCCTCGACGGCCGGGAGGAAGCCGACCTGGCCCGCGACCTGGAGGATATTGCCCTTGCGGACACCGTGCGAGAACTTCGCCGGCGGGGTGGTGTGGGTCGCGGGGGTCAGTGCGGTCTTGTCGGTCATGAAGCGTCCTTGCTGGGATGGGTGTTGCCGGAATACTCCCTGCTGATCGCGTCGGCGGTACGACGTACCAGCGGGAGCAGGGTGAGGAGTTCCTCGGCGGTGACGACGACATTCGGCGCGGAGACCGACATGGCGGCGACGACCCGGCCGTCCGCACCGCGGATGGGCGCGCCGACACAGTTGATGGACTCCTCGTGGCCGCCGAGATCGGTGGCCCAGCCCTGTTCGCGCACGGTCGCCAGCTCCCTGAGGAAGGCGGCGGCGTTGGAGCTCGAACGGGGCGTGTACATGGGGTAGTCGAGGCGTTCGGCGAGCGCGCGGCGCTCGGCCTCGGGAAGGTCGGCGAGCAGCAGCTTGGCGACGGCGGCCACGGTGATCGCGACCGGTTTGCCGATCCGCGAGTACATCCGGACCGGGTAGCGGCTCTCCACCTTGTCGATGTAGACGACCTCGCCCTCCTCGTACACCGCGAGATGGACGGTGTGACCGCACTGGCTGTTGAGCGCGACCAGATGGGAGTGGGCGATGTCACGCATGTCGAGGTTCTCGACGGCCTCCTGGGCGAGCGCGAAGAGACGCGCGCCGAGGCGGTAGCGGTTGTCCTGCTGGCGGTAGACGAGCCCGTGTTCATGGAGCGTACGGAGCAGCCGGAGCGCGGTGGACTTGTGCACGCCGAGCCGGTCGGCGACCCGTCCGAGGTCGGCGGGTCCCTGGGCGAGCAGCGGCAGAATGCTCAGTGCCCGGTCGACGGTCTGGCTCATGGGGTACGTACCTCCTGCTCCGTGGCCGCCGTCCAGCCGGGGCCGAGACGAAGTGTCCCCCAGGTGGTGTCGTCGAGGCCCACGAGCCGGTCGGCTTCCGCCCGCGAGGGTGGTGTGCCGAGGTCTCCGGGGACGGTGAGGGTCGCCGCGGCCATCAGATGGCCGTGCCGGAGCCGGGCGGCGGCGGGCAGTCCGCGGAGGGTCGCGGAGAGGAACCCGGCGGCGAAGGCGTCCCCGGCGCCGACGGGCGCGACGACATCGACGCGCAGCGCGGGCACGGACGTGACGGTGTCACCGCCACCGGCGCCGCCCCGGTCGCCGACGCCGACGCCCTCCACGTCACCGGCGCCGTCCCGGCCACCGGCGCCATCCCCGCCACCGTCGCCGCCCGCGATCCGCTCGTACACCGTCGCCCCCGCGCCGCCCCGCTTCACCACCAGCGTCGCCGGCTCCGGGAGCGCGGCCCGGATCGCGTCCCCGCCGTGCAGGTCCCACGCCTCGGCCGCCTCGTCCTCACCGACGAAGACCAGATCGGCGCCCCGGGCGAGGTCCAGCAGAACGCGGGCGCCCGAGCCGTCGCGCCAGAGCCCGGGGCGGTGGTTGACATCGAAGGAGATCAGCGGGCGTCCCGGCGCCCGGCCGGTCAGCTCGCGCATCAGGGCGAGGCAGTCGTCCGAGAGCGCGGCCGTGATGCCCGACACGTGCAGCACGCGCCCGGCCCACAGATCGTCGTACGACAGGGTCCCCGGCGCCATCGCGGAGGCGGCGGAGCCCGCACGGTAGTAGGCGACCTCGTGCGCGTCGGTGGCGCGGTCCGTCGCCGTACGGAAGTAGATGCCGGTGGGCCGGTCCGGGTCGCGGCGTACGCCCGAGGTGTCGACCCCGTACGCGGCGATCGCGTCGACGAGATGGTCGCCGAAACCGTCGGCGCCGACCCGGCTGACCCACTTCACGGTGTGCCCGGCGGCGGCCAGCGCGCAGGCGACATTGGATTCGGCGCCGCCGATCGTACGGGCGAAGGAGGGGACGTCGGCGAGGCGGCCCGGGAGCGAGGGCAGGAAGGTGACCATGGATTCACCGAGGCAGACGGCATCCACGCCGGGGTGGAGGTCCGTGTCTACGGTTCCGGTCACTCTGGGGCTCCTCGCCGCTCGACCGGCCCTGGGCCGGTCACCGTGACGGGTCACCATTGACCCGCTGTCGGCTCGGATGTTAGACAGCCATCAGCGATATACGCAATGGTCATTGCATGTACTGCAACGAGATCGATAGTGGGGAGGCTCCATGGCCGCCGGCCGACGAACGGACGAGCTCAACGGACTCGACGAGCTCAACGGACCCAATGGACTTCAGGGGCCGAGCGGCCCGCGGGAGTTGAGCGACGAACGCGTCGACCACCGCTTCAAGGGCCTCCCGCCGGACGCGGACGGCCTGACCGTCGGCGCGCTCGCCGCCGAGCGCCGCTCGCTGTTCACCGGTGGCTTCACCACCCCGGTCCTCGCCCTCTCCGCCGAGTCGGTCGAGCTCAATCTCGCCCTCCTGGAGACCTACTCCGAGCGCCATGGCCTCGCCTTCGCCCCGCACGGCAAGACCTCCATGTCCCCGCGGCTCTTCGCACGCCAGCTGGAGCACGGCGCCTGGGGCATCACCGCCGCCGTACCCCACCAGGCCCGCGTCTACCGCGCGTTCGGCATCCAGCGGATCTTCCTCGCCAATGAAGTGGTCGACGCGGCGGCGCTGCGCTGGCTCGCCGCCGAGCTGGACCGCGACCCGGGCTTCCGCTTCGTCTGTTACGTCGACTCCGTACGCGGCGTCGAGCTGATGGACGAGGCCCTGCGGGCCGCCGGCGCGATCCGCCCGGTGGAGGTCGTGGTCGAGCTGGGCGCGGGTGAGGGGGCGCGTACCGGCGCGCGTACGGAGGCGGAGTGCGCGGCGGTCGCGGACGCGGTGTCGGCCGTACCGACCCTGCGGCTGACCGGGGTCGCCGGGTACGAGGGCGAGGTGCCGGGGGCCGATGGCGAGTCCGTCCGCGCCTGGCTGCGCCGGCTGGTCGCGCTGGCGGCGGAGTTCGACGCGGCGGGACGGTTCGGGGACACGGACGAGATCGTGGTCAGCGCGGGCGGCAGCGCCTGGTTCGACGCGGTCGCCGATGTCTTCGCGGAGATCCCCGCCCTCTCCCGGCCCGTGCTGAAGCTGCTGCGCTCCGGCGCGTACGTCTCGCACGACGACGGCCACTACCTCCACCTCACCCCCTTCAACCGCGTCCCCGAGGAGGGCTCCCTCCAGCCCGCCTTCCGGCTCTGGGCGCAGGTCGTCTCCCGCCCGTCGGCCGGGCAGGCGTTCGTCAACGCCGGCAAGCGGGACGCGGCGTACGACCTCGATCTACCGGTGGCGCAGGTGGTACGGGACGGCCGCACCGGCGAGATCCGCCCGGCGACGGGGATCACGGTGACGGGCCTGTCCGACCAGCACGGCTGGCTGACCACGGCATCCGAAGCCGCACTGGAGGTCGGTGACTGGGTCGGGATGGGGCTGTCCCACCCCTGTACGTCGTTCGACAAGTGGCAGCTGATCCCGCTGGTGGAGGCGGACGGCACGGTCACCGACCTCATCCGTACGTTCTTCTGACCTCTGGGGGGCCTTCGCACATGGATCTCGTCATTCGGGACGTACGGGTCATCGACGGCACGGGCGGCCCTTCGTACCGCGCCGATGTCGGCGTCGAGGACGGCCGTATCGCGGCGATACGGCGCGAGGGCGAGCCGCGCCCGTCCGGCGCCCGCGTCCTCGACGCCGCCGGGCTCGCCCTCTCCCCCGGCTTCATCGACATGCACGCGCACAGCGATCTCGCCCTGCTGCGCGACCCCGACCACTCCGCGAAGGCCGCGCAGGGCGTCACCCTTGAGGTGATCGGCCAGGACGGGCTGTCGTACGCGCCCGTGGACGACACGACCCTCGCGCAGGTCCGGCAGGCGATCACCGGCTGGAACGGCGGTGCGCCCGGGGACACGACCATCGACTTCGACTGGCGCACGGTCGGCGACTATCTGGACCGGCTCGACCGCGCCTTCGAGGGCCAGGGCTTCGACGGCGCGGGCATCGCGGTCAACGCCGCGTATCTGATCCCGCAGGGCACGGTCCGTATGTACGCGGTCGGCTGGGACGACCGGCCCGCGACGGACGCCGAACTGGACCGGATGAAGCGGCTGGTGGCCGAGTCGATGGAGCAGGGCGCGGTCGGGATGTCCTCGGGGCTGACCTACACGCCCGGGATGTACGCGAAGGACTCGGAGCTGGCCGAGCTGTGCCGGGTGGTGGCGCGGTACGACGGCTACTACTGCCCGCACCACCGCTCGTACGGCGCCGGGGCGCTCCAGGCGTACGAGGAGATGGTGGCGCTCACCCGGCAGGCGGGCTGCGCCCTCCATCTCGCTCACGCCACCATGAACTTCGGCGTGAACAAGGGCAGGGCGCCCGAGCTGCTCGCGCTGCTCGACAGGGCCCTGGACGCGGGCGCGGACATCTCGCTCGACACGTATCCGTACACCCCGGGGTGCACCACGCTCGTCGCGATGCTGCCCAGCTGGGCGAGCGAGGGCGGTCCCGACGCCACCCTGGAGCGGCTGCGCGACGAGGCGACCGCCGAGAGGATCCGCCACCACATGGAGGTCATCGGCGCGGACGGCTGCCATGGCGTGCCCATCGAGTGGGACACCATCGAGATCTCCGGGGTCTCGTCCGCCGGTCTCGCGGACCATGTCGGCAGGACGGTCGCGGAGTCCGCGGCGCGGGCGGGCGAGACCCCCTGGACCACGGCCCGCCGGCTGCTGATCGAGGACCGGCTCGGCTCGACGATCCTCCAGCATGTGGGCCACGAGGAGAACGTGCGGCGGATCATGCGCCACCGCGTCCACACGGGCGGCAGCGACGGCATCCTCCAGGGCGCCAAACCGCATCCGCGCGCCTACGGCACGTTCCCGCGGTATCTGGGCCGGTACGCGCGCGAGCTGGGCATCCTGACCCTGGAGGAGTGCGTGGCACATCTCACCGGGCGCCCGGCCGCCCGCCTGCGCCTCCCCGACCGTGGCCTGGTCCGCGAGGGCTACCGCGCGGACCTGGTCCTCTTCGACCCGGACACCGTCGCGGCGGGCTCCACCTTCGAGAATCCGCGCGTGCCGCCGGTGGGCATCCCGCACGTACTGATCGACGGCCGGTTCGTGATCGAGGACGGCCGCCGCACGAATGTCCTGGCGGGCCGCTCGGTACGCCGCACCGCCTGACCCGGTCCGGTCCCGGCCGGCCGACGGCGAGGAGCGCCCGGCTCACCGCGGTGGCCGGGCGCTCCTCCTGGTCATGGGCGAGCCGGTGCGCTGACGATCAGTTGAACTCGCCGTCCGCCGCGCCGCGCACGAACGCCTGCCACTCGTCGGCGCCGAACAGCAGGGCGGGGCCGCTGGGGTTCTTGCTGTCACGTACGGCACGACCGCCGCCGGACGCGCGGGCGGAGCGGGCCAGGCGGGCGGGCACGTTGATCAGGCGATCACGGATGGTGGCGGTGGTCGCCCTGGCATGGAACGCGGAGGCCAGGGCGCCGGTGGCGCGGGTCAGGTTGTGTGCCAGGGCCGCCAGGGCGAGCAACGCGGCATTGGCCTGGAAATGACCGGACGGCGCGTGGGCGAAGCCGCTGTTCCTGACATCGGCGATCACCTGCTCGACGACAGCGTGCCGGCGGTAGGCGGCCTGGTCCGCGCCGGGCAGCAGCGGGGTGTGACGGGCCAGTTCGTGCGGAACCGGCGGGCCACGGCGTGCAGTTGCTTCACATGCCCGTGGGTGAAGGAGCGCAGGAACGACCCCAGCGTGGACGGGGCCCGCACTCCGGAGAACAGGCGGCCCATCGCGCCGTGCCGCAGCCGGTCCATGTCGTCGATGCTGTCGGCGCCCGCGGCCATGCCGCCCACCAGCGACATCAGTTTCGCCGCTGGGAAGGCGCCGGTGCCGTCCTTCGAGGCGGGCAGCCGGACGTGCTCGCCGGCCAGCTTGGGCAGACCGCACCGCTCGGCCAGCCGCACCACCGGCTCCAGCCCGCCGTACGCGATCAGGTTCGGATCATCGAACGCGGATGAGACCGCCGCCGCGGCATGGGAACTTCGCATCTCGGAAGTGCCTCGTCGATCGTGCCTGATGTGGTCCTAGACAAACCCCATCATCGCAGGTCGCAAGGCACTTCTTCGTTTCTGGGTGAACCATCCACGGGCATCAAGCCGGGGTGATCCGGACTCAGCGCACCAGGGAAGGGGGGCCCTGACAGTACCTGTATCACCAGGGTCTCCCCGACGTTCCAAACGCCTGTCAACCTGGTTGAGTCGAAAGCGCCGACAACACTCCATGGAAACGCACTGCAGCTTTACCATCATCATTCAATTCAGCTGCCCCGAATACGCGACCGTGTCGGCGCATTCTTTTACAACAGAAGGGACGGAGACCAATGGCGGAGAACCAGTTCACCACTCACACAGAACTTTTCGACCTGAGGGGAAAGTACGCCCTTGTCACTGGCGGCACCAGAGGCATTGGGATGATGATAGCGCGCGGCCTTCTCCAGGCGGGCGCCCGCGTCGTCATCAGCTCACGCAACGCAGACACGTGCGCGGAGGCACAGCGTCTACTGTCCGAATTCGGCGACGTGCGAGCAATCCCCGCCGACCTGTCCAGGCACGACGAGTGTCAGCGCCTCGCTGATCTTGTCCAGGCCGACTCGGAACGCCTGGACATCCTTGTCAACAACGCGGGAGCGATGCGGCGCGAGCCGCTGGCGACGTTCCCGGACGAGGCCTGGGATGCAGTGCTCGACCTCAACCTCAAGTCGCCGTTCTGGCTGGTGCAGGCACTGCTCCCGGCACTTCGTAAGGCGGGCACCGCCGATGATCCCGCACGGATCATCAACATCGGCAGCATCGCCGCCATCCACGTCGCCCCGTCGCCCAACTACTCGTACGCCAGCAGCAAAGCGGCACTCCATCAACTCACCAGGGTACTTGCCAGGGAGCTGGGCCCACAGCACGTCACGGTGAACGCGGTAGCACCGGGAGTGTTCCCGTCGCAGATGATGGACTCCACGCTCGATGCCATCGGCGACACGATCGCGGCGTCGGCCCCTCTGCGCCGGCTCGGCCGCGACGACGATATGGCGGGTGCCGCCGTGTTTCTCGCCAGCCGGGCTGGGTCCTACCTCACGGGCGCCATCATCCCGGTGGACGGCGGTACCGCAACGACCGCATCGGGTATCCATTAAACTGCGGGACGGGCTTACGGTGAGGAGATAACCGCGATGGATCTACGCACCGAGATCCGGGAGTTTCTCAGCTCACGTCGCGCCCACATCGCACCCGAGCAGGCGGGCCTGCCCGCTTACGGCGGCAACCGCCGGGTCAAAGGTCTGCGCCGCGAGGAGGTCGCGCTACTGGCGGGGGTATCGGTCGACTACTACGTGCGCATGGAGCGCGGCAGCCTCGCCGGTGCCTCCGACGGCGTGCTTGAGGCGTTGGCCTCTGCCTTGCAGCTCGACGAAGCCGAGCGCGACCATCTGTTCCACCTCGCGCGCCAATCGAGGGCGCCCCGCAGCCCACGCCGGCGCAGGCCTGCCGTAGCGGTGCGCTCGACGCTGCAGCAGGTGCTCGACGCGATCTCCGATGCGCCGGCCTGGATCGGTAACGGCCGTTATGACGTGCTCGCCATGAATCAACTCGCTCGCGCGCTGTATTCACCGGTGCTGGCTGACCCGCGACGGCCCGCGAACACCGCGCGGTTCGTCTATCTGAACCCCGCGACGGCCAGAGATCTCTTTGTCGACTACGACCAGGTTGCCGGTGACGCGGCCGCGAAGCTGCGCATGGCAGCCGGCCGCAATCCGCACGACGAGGAACTGATCGCCCTAGTCGGCGAACTGTCAACGTGCAGTGAGCTATTTCGGCAGCGGTGGGCATCTCAGGACGTGCGGCTGCACCGGTCCGGCCGCAAGCGTATGCACCATCCGATCGTGGGCCAGCTCGACTTGGACGTCGAATCCCTGGAACTGCCCGCCGAACCCGGCCTGCACCTCAACATCTACACCGCACCCGCGGGCACACCGACCGCTGACAATTTGGCGCTCTTGGCGTCGTGGGCGGCCACCCAACAGACGCTGGCGACCGAGCTCGAAGCACACAACGGATAGTCCAACCCCTTCAGCCGTACCAGGGTCCGTCTCCCCGACCAGCGCGGGCAGACCGCACCGCTCGGCCAGCCGCACCACCGGCTCCAGCCCGCCGTACGCGATCAGGTTCGGATCATCGAACGCGGATGAGACCGCCGCCGCGGCACGGGAAGACTGCATCTCGGAAGTGCCTTGTCGATCGTGCCTGATGTGGTCCTAGACAAACCCCATCATCGCAGGTCGCAAGGCACTTCTTCGTTTCTGGGTGAACCATCCACCGGCATCAAGCCGGTGGATCCGGGCTCAGGCCGAGGCGAGCCGCAGCACCAGCGCCGCGACGGCGAGCAGGAAGAGGACGACGACCGGCGCGATCGCGTAGTCCTTGACCCGCAGGTGCGTGATGGCGGCGCCGATGAAGTAGAGGATCACGCCGATCGCGGCGGCGACGCCGAGCAGCGGCACCCAGAGCCCGACGATCAGCCCGACCGCGCCCGCCGACTTCAGCGTGGCGAGGCGCGGCAGCCAGCTCTCGGGCACACCGAGCCCGAGCATCGAGCCGACGATCTTCTCCTGCCGGGTGAAGGTACCGACGGCGGAGCCGGTCAGGGCGACGGCGAGCAGGATGCCGACGACGGCATAGGCGATGAACACGGTGACCTCTCGGAGATGTAGGCGGCAGCGACGGACCGCGGGCCCCGGGCCCGCGAGGATCGGCCGGGCGGGGACGGGCGGGCAGGGCTGCCCTCGACCGGGACCCGGCCGATTTCCTTCAGTACCTTACTTTAAGTAAGCCACATTGCCCAGACCCACCCGCCACGAGACCAGAGATGGGGCGAAGTGGTCCGGACGTGGCCAAAACCACCGAGCGGCGCCGCCCGCACCGCCGTAAGGTGGCCGCCATGCAGGTCATCCAGTCGACGAAGCTCGCCAACGTCTGTTACGAGATCCGGGGCCCGGTCCTCGATGAGGCGATGGCGCTCGAAGCAGCCGGCCATCGCATCCTCAAGCTCAACACCGGCAACCCCGCGGCCTTCGGCTTCGAGTGCCCGCCGGAGATCCTTGAGGACATGCTCCGCAATCTGTCCGGGGCACATGGCTACGGCGACGCGAAGGGTCTGCTGTCCGCGCGGCGCGCGGTGATGCAGCACTACCAGACCAAGGGCATCGAGCTGGGCGTCGAGGACATCTACCTCGGCAACGGCGTCTCCGAGCTGATCCAGATGTCGATGCAGGCGCTGCTTGACGACGGCGACGAGGTGCTCGTACCCGCCCCGGACTATCCGCTGTGGACCGCGTCGGTCTCCCTCGCGGGCGGTACGGCCGTGCACTACCGCTGCGACGAGCAGGCCGACTGGATGCCGGACCTCGCCGACATCGAGCGGAAGATCACCGATCGGACCAAGGCGATCGTGATCATCAACCCGAACAATCCGACCGGCGCCGTGTACGGCGAGGAGATGCTCGGCGCGCTCACCGAGATCGCCCGCCGCCACAACCTGATCGTCTGCTCGGACGAGATCTACGACCGGATCCTCTACGACGGGGCCACCCACACCCCGACCGCCGCCGTCGCGCCCGATCTGCTCACCCTCACCTTCAACGGGCTCTCCAAGAACTACCGGGTGGCCGGGTTCCGCTCCGGCTGGCTGGCGGTCTGCGGTCCCAAGGCGCACGCCGGCTCGTACATCGAGGGGCTGACCATCCTGGCCAATATGCGGCTGTGCGCCAATATGCCGTCGCAGCACGCGGTGGCCACGGCGCTGAACGGCCGGCAGTCGATCCAGGATCTGGTGCTGCCGGGGGGCCGGATCCTGGAGCAGCGGAACACCGCGTACGACCTGCTCACCTCGATCCCGGGCGTGACCTGCGTCAAGCCCAGGGGCGCGCTCTATCTCTTCCCGCGGCTCGACCCCAAGGTCTTCAAGATCAAGGACGACCGGCAACTGGTGCTCGATCTGCTGCGCGCCGAGAAGATCATGGTCGTGCACGGTACGGGGTTCAACTGGCCGGAGCCGGACCACTTCCGGATCGTGACGCTGCCCGCGGCACAGGATCTGGCCGACGCGGTGACCAGGATCGGGACGTTCCTGGACGGTTACTCCCAGCCGTAGGACGACAACCTTCGGACTCCACTCAACTTTAGACTGAATCCAAGGTAGGATGGTCTCCTGACACGCCAGGAGGCCCTCCCATGTACGAGCCGATCCGTACCAAGTCGGTCCACGCGCTGGCCGACACCGCCGACTTTCCCCACCGCAGCCGCGAGGAAGAGCTGAACATCCAGCTCGCCGGGCATCTCTCCGCCCTGCTCGCCGTCACGGACGAGCTGGGTCTCGACGCCGCCGCCGAGTCCATCGCCGGACAGATCGCCAGGCTGCGCGGGGCCCCGCCGGCCCGGCACGCGGGCCTCACCGGCGCTGACCCGGCCGCGCTGCACCGCCGCGCGCTCGCCCTCGCGGGCCGCGCCCTGGTCGTCGCCGCCTCGCGCGCCGACACGGCCGCGGCGATCCTCTCCGCCGAGCGGATGGACGCGCACACCGCCGCGCTGCACGAGCCGCACGAACCCCGGCTCGTCGGCGCCCGCTGACGGCCCCGGTCCGCGGGCCGCGGAGGCGCGCGGACCGGGCGCCACACACGACGCGGTCCGGCTCCGGACTCGCTCCGGCCGCGTCCGGGGGACCCGATCCCTCCGGTTCCGCACCGGGATGGGCCCTTCACCTTCCGTACACCCAACTCTCCCCAGAACATAGGCTTCTGGGAGCACGCTTCCCTCGTGAAACGCATCGTAGGAATCGTTCTGGCGGTGCTGCTGATCGGCGGCGTGGCAGCGGCTGTCGTGGCAGGCCGGGAAACCCAGGGAACGGGCGAGGGCACGGCAACGAAGACCGTGCGAGGTGTGATCGGTTCGGAGAAGGGTGAGTTCTTCGCCGATCCCGATGTGGTGAAGGCCCTGGCGGACAAGGGCTTCACCGTCAGGACAGAGACTTCCGGCTCCTGGGCGATGGAGGAACTGCCCCTCACCGGCTATGACTTCGCCTTCCCCGCCTCCCAGGCACCGGCCAAGGAGCTGGACGCGAAGTACAAGGTGCAGGGCGGCCCGCTGCGGCCCTTCTACTCGCCACTGGTCGTCGTGGCACACCGCCCGGTCGCCCAGGTCCTGGCGCGCAACGGGCTGGCCGCCCTCGACGGGAAGCCGGGCGCGGAAGCGCGCGGCACGCTCCGGATGGGCCCGTACCTCGACGCCGTCCGCGCGGACCGTACCTGGCAGCAGCTCAAGGGCGCCTCGGCGCACGCCGAGCTGAACGGGACGGTCTTCATCAGCAGCACCGACCCCGAGACCTCCAACTCCGGCGCGCTCTATCTCGCCGCCGCCTCCTTCGTCGCCAACGGCGGACTCGTCACCGACGCCCGCGCGGTCGACCGTACGGCGCCGCTCCTCAAGAAGCTGATCGCGCCGCAGGGCGCCCAGCAGACCAGCTCCGACGCGCCGTTCCGTGACTTCATCAGCGGGGCCGGCAATCCGCTGGTGCTGGTGTACGAGTCGCAGGTGGCCTCGCTGCTGCTCCAGAAGCAGGACGTCGGGGACCTGGTCGTGCTCTACCCGGACACCACGGTCAACAGCGACCACACGCTCGTCCCGCTCACGGCCGACGGCCGCGCGCTCGGCGAACTGCTCACCACCGACAAGCGGCTGCGCGAACTGGTGGTACGCCATGGCTTCCGCCCACAGGGAGCGGCGGCCGAGTTCACCGCGGCGACCGCCCCCCACACCTCCGCTCTCAACCAGACGCTGACCGGCGTCCACCAGGCGCCCGTGCCCACCACCCAGTGGCTCCAGGCGATGGCGCGGCGGAGCCGGTCCTGATGCCTTTCCGGCGCAGACACATACCCAGGGGGACCAGATGACCACGGAGAACACGGCGGGCGCGCCGAGCGAGCTGATCCTCACGCCGCCCGAGCCCGTCGCCCCGGTCCGTACGGAACAGGCTGCGGGGCTGGTACCGCTCGACGCCTCCGTACGCGACGAGATGACCCGGCGCGCCACGGACTATGTCGGCTCGCTCGCCGGTCTGGACGCGCGCTCGCCCGAATTCACCACGCGCATCGGGGAGATCGCGGCCCTCGGCTCCGGCGAGATCCGCGGCGCCGCGCAGCAGTCCAACCGGATGCTGGACCGTACGGTCCGCTCGCTCGCGTCCGGCGGCGAGGACGCCCAGTCCCGGGTGTCGTCCTCGCTCGTCGAACTCCGCCGTACGGTCGAGGACCTGGACCCGCGCGACACCCCGGGCAAGGGCGCCCGCCGGTTCCTCTCCAAGCTTCCCGGCGGCAACAAACTGCGCGACCACGCCGCCAAGTACGCCTCCTCACAGTCCACTTTGAACCGGATCGTCAGCTCGCTCAGGGGCGGCCAGGACGAACTGCGCCGCGACAACGCCGCGCTGCACACCGAGCGCACCCGCCTGTGGGAGACCATGGGCAAGCTCCAGGAGTACGCGGTCCTCACCGACGCGCTCGACACCGCGATCGGGGAGCGCATCGCGGCGGTCGACGCGACCGACCCCACGCAGGCGGACGCGCTGCGCGCCGATGTCCTCTTCCCCGTCCGGCAGAAGCACCAGGACCTGCTGACCCAGCTCGCGGTGTGCGCGCAGGGCTATCTGGCGATGGATGTCGTACGGCGCAACAACGAGGAGCTGATCAAGGGCGTCGACCGGGCCGCGACCACCACGGTCTCCGCGCTGCGGATCGCCGTGATGCTGGCCTCGGCCCTGGACAACCAGCGCAAGGTGACCGAGCAGGTGAACGTCCTGCGCTCGACCACCGAGGACCTGATCCGGGGCAACGCGGAGATGCTCGCCACCCAGAGCGGTGAGATCCAGCGCATCGCGGCGGACCCGGCGGTCGGGGCGGAGACACTGCGGTCGGCGTTCCAGCAGATCTACCGGACGCTGGACGCCATCGACACGTACAAGATCCAGGCGACGGAGTCGATGGCGTCGACCGTGGAGTCGCTGACGGCGGAGCTGAAGATCGCGAGCACGCATCTGGAGCGGACCCGTTCCGCGGGCGCCCTGGAAGGCGGCCTTCAGTGACGGGGAAGCGGTCTTCCGGCAGACGGCGGCCGAGGCTGAGGCTGAGGCTGACGGCCACGCTGATCGCGGCGCTGCTCACCGCCACCGCCTGCTCGACGGGCGGCGGCTCCGACGGCGGGCCGAAGGACGCCGGCGACGGCGCCGACACCGCCTACCACCCGGGCACCCTGCGGGTGCTGGCCTCCAGCGAACTCGCGGACACACAGGGCGTGCTGGCCGAGGCGGAGCGCAAGACCGGGGTGAAGGTACGCCCCACCTGGACCGGCACGCTGGACGCCGCCGAGCTGATCGCCTCCGGCAAGGCGGACGGGAAGTACGACGCCGTGTGGCTGTCGTCCAACGACTATCTGCGGCTGCACCCGGGCACGGCCGAGCGCCTCACCAACGAGACGCCCCTGATGTCCTCCCCCGTCGCCCTCGGTGTCAAGGCGGCCACCGTCGCCCGGCTCGGCTGGCGGCCGGACGACGTCACCTGGTCACAGGTGCACCAGGCGGTGCTGGCCGGGAAGCTGACGTACGGGATGACCGACCCCGTACGGTCCAACTCCGGTTTCTCCGCGCTGATCTCGGTCGCGTCCGGGCTGTCGGGCGCGCAGTCCGCGCTGACGGACGCCGATGTGCGCCGGGCGACGACCGAGCTGAAGGAGTTCTTCACCGGGCAGAAGCTGACCTCCGGCTCCTCCGGCTGGCTGGCGTCCGCGTACACCCGGAACGGCAGCGTGGACGCGCTGGTCAACTACGAGTCGGTGCTGCTCTCGATGAACCGCGACAGCCACACAGGACTCACCGTGATCCGCCCGAAGGACGGGGTGGTGACCGCCGACTACCCGCTGACACTGCTGACGTCGGCGTCGCCCGAGGCGCGGGAGTCGGGCCAGGCGCTCACCTCGTATCTGCGCGGCCCGGAGGCGCAGAAGGCGCTGACCGAGGAGACCTTCCGCCGCCCGGTCGTACCGTCGGTGAAGCCCGCGGCGGGTCTTGACACCGAGAAGCGGCGCGAACTGCCCTTCCCCGGCTCGCGGTCGGTCGCGGACGGGCTGCTCGACTCGTACGAGAACCAACTGCGCCGGCCCTCGCGCACCGTGTACGTACTGGACACCTCGGGCTCGATGCGAGGCGACCGGCTGTCCCGGCTGAAGGCGGCGCTGGCCGGGCTCACGGGCACGGACGACTCCGCGACCGGGGAGCGCTTCCGGGACCGGGAGGAGGTGACGCTGATGCCGTTCGGCTCGTCGGTGAAGCGGGTCGGTACGCATACGGTGGACCCGCGCGATCCGGCCGCCGCGCTGAACGGGATCCGTACGGACGCCGGGTCGCTGACCGCGTCCGGCGAGACGGCCATCTACAGCAGCCTGCGGGAGGCGTACACACGGCTGGGCACGGGCGAGGCCGACGCCTTCACCTCGATCGTGCTGATGACGGACGGCGAGAACACCACCGGAAGCGGTCCTGGCGACTTCGACGCCTTCTACGGGAAGCTGCCGGCCGCCCAGCGAGCCACGCCCGTCTTCCCGATCCTCTTCGGCGACTCGGACCGCGCGGAGCTGACGCATATCGCCGAACTGACGGGCGGGCGGCTGTTCGACGCGACCCGCGGTTCGCTCGACGGCGCCTTCGAGGAGATCCGTGGCTACCAATAGATTCCTCGGCTATCTGGAGTCCCGCAAGAACCTCACGGGCAGCGCGGCGGGGCTGGCGGGCCTGGCCCTCACCTTCACCGGACTCGCGGGCGCGTACTGGCCGGTGGTCGTCGCGGGGCTGTACGGCGCGGGCGCGCTGATCGCCCCGCCCGAGCGCCCGGCCGCGCCGCCCTTCACCGATCCCTCGGAGCAACTGGACGAGCTGCGCGGTGACTTCGATCAGCTCATGACCTATCTGGGCGAGGTGGACCTGCCTCCCGCGGCGGCCGGCCGGCTGACCGAGCTGACCGAAACGCTGGGAGCCCTGCTGGAACCCGGCTGGGTCACGGACGCCCTGGCCCGGGACCCGGAGGCGGTCCACACCCTGTCCAGGGCGGTCCGCCAGGACATCCCGGAGTCGGTCGACACGTTCGTACGCACCCGCTGGTGGACCCGTCTCCAGCCGGGCACCGAGCCGCCGGAACGCCATCTGGAGCGCCAGTTGACGGTGCTGTACGACGAGGCACACGCGCTGGCGACGGCGCTGCGGGAGGCGGAGGCCCGCAGGCAGGAGACGCATACGCGGTACTTGGAGGACCGGAACAAGCACTGACCGGGGCAGGCACTGACCGGGGCAGGCGCTGACCGGGGCAGGCGCGTACCCCCGGAGCCGTGCGCGGGCTCCGGGGGTACGGGTCGACGGGTGCCGGTACGCGCGCCGGCCGGGATGCCGGCGGGACCGCCGTCAGCCCAGGCGCTCGACCAGGGCGTGGTATTCGTCCCACAGCTCCTTGGGCGCGTGGTCGCCGAAGGTGTTGAGGTGCTCGGGGACGAGCGCCGCCTCCTCGCGCCAGACCTCCTTGTCGACCGAGAGCAGGAAGTCCAGCTCGGAGTCCGACAGCGGCAGGCCCTCGGTGTCCAGGGCCTCCTTGGTCGGCAGGATGCCGATCGGGGTCTCGACGCCCTCGGCCTTGCCTTCCAGACGCTCCACGATCCACTTCAGGACGCGGCTGTTCTCACCGAAGCCGGGCCAGACGAACGTGCCCGCGTCGTCCTTGCGGAACCAGTTCACGTAGTAGATCTTCGGCAGCTTCGACTCGCGGCCCTCCCGCGCCGCGTCGCTGCCGACCTTGACCCAATGGCCCATGTAGTCCCCCATGTTGTAGCCGCAGAACGGCAGCATGGCGAACGGGTCGCGGCGCAGCTCGCCGACCTTGCCCTCGGCGGCGGCCGTCTTCTCGGAGGCGACGTTGGCTCCGAGGAAGACGCCGTGCTGCCAGTCGAAGGACTCGGTGACCAGCGGTACGGCGGAGGCGCGACGGCCGCCGAAGAGGACGGCCGAGATCGGGACGCCCTTGGGGTCCTCCCACTCGGGCGCGATGATCGGGCACTGCCCGGCCGGGACGGTGAAGCGGGCGTTGGGGTGGGCGGCGGGCGTGCCGGACTCCGGTGTCCAGTCGTTGCCCTTCCAGTCGGTGAGGTGGGCGGGCGGTTCCTCCGTCATGCCCTCCCACCAGACGTCGCCGTCGTCGGTGAGCGCCACGTTGGTGAAGACCGAGTTGCCCCACATGGTCTTCATGGCGTTGGCGTTGGTGTGCTCGCCGGTGCCGGGCGCGACACCGAAGAAGCCCGCCTCGGGGTTGATCGCGTAGAGCCTGCCGTCCTCGCCGAACCGCATCCAGGCGATGTCGTCGCCGATGGTCTCCACGGTCCAGCCGGAGATGGTGGGCTCCAGCATGGCGAGGTTGGTCTTGCCGCACGCGGAGGGGAAGGCCGCGGCGACATACTTCGACTCGCCCCGCGGGGGCGTGAGCTTGAGGATCAGCATGTGCTCGGCGAGCCAGCCCTCGTCGCGCGCCATGACGGACGCGATACGCAGCGCGTAACACTTCTTGCCCAGCAGGGCGTTGCCGCCGTAGCCCGAGCCGTACGACCAGATCTCGCGGGACTCGGGGAAGTGCGAGATGTACTTGGTGGAGTTGCACGGCCACGGTACGTCGGCCTCGCCCTCGGCGAGCGGCGCGCCCAGCGTGTGGACCGCCTTCACGAAGAAGCCGTCGGAGCCCAGTTCGTCGAGGACCGGCCGTCCCATGCGGGTCATGGTGCGCATGGAGGCCGCGACATACGCGGAGTCGGTGATCTCGACGCCGATCGCGGAGAGCGGTGAGCCCAGCGGGCCCATGCAGAACGGTACGACGTACATCGTCCGGCCGCGCATCGAGCCGCGGAAGACACCCTCGTCCCCCGTGAAGATCTCGCGCATCTCCGCCGGCGCCTTCCAGTGGTTGGTCGGGCCCGCGTCCTCCTCCTTCTCGGAGCAGATGAAGGTGCGGTCCTCGACGCGCGCCACGTCGGAGGGGTCGGAGGCGGCGTAGTAGGAGTTCGGCCGCTTGACCGGGTCGAGTTTGGTGAAGGTGCCCTTGGCGACGAGCTCCCCGCACAGGCGCTCGTACTCGCTCTCGGACCCGTCGCACCAGACCACCCTGTCCGGTTGCGTTATTGCCGCGATCTCGTCGACCCAGGAGATCAGCTCCTGGTGGTTGGTGGGGACGGTGGTGGGAGCCGCGATGTCGCGCGCCACGATTGCTCCTTGGTGAGGGTTTCTGAGGTTGTGCCCCTTGGGGGCCGCGACCCGGATGCTTCGTAGCCGCTCATCCGGTGCCGACCGCACTCATTTGATCATCCGACTCATTCGCCCATATGTCCAGAGGGCCTCACACGTGAGCATCGCCACTCGCGCGGCACGCTCACGTCATCTCGACGGCACATACATGGCACCCGGTATCTTCTGTACCGGGTCGTAACTTACGGCTCCGTAGGTAGCATGAAGTCATGACTAACGCCGCTCCCGATCCGCTCGACGACCTCTCGAACCTCTCGCGGACAGACCCCCCGCGTTCGGACGAGGGGCAGGTCGAGATCCAGCCGCCGAGCCCGGTCAAACCGAAGCTGCGCGGCTGGCTGCACGCGGGCATGTTCCCCGCCGTGCTGATCGCGGGGGTGGCCCTGATCGTCCTGACCGGCTCGACCCGGGCGCGGATCGCGTGCGGAATCTACGTACTCACAGCGTGCCTGCTCTTCGGCGTCAGCGCGATATATCACCGCGGTAACTGGGGACCGCGCGGCGAGGCCGTCCTGCGCCGGCTCGATCACGCCAATATCTTCCTGATCATCGCGGGCACCTACACCCCGCTGACCATGCTGCTGCTGCCCGACTCGACCGGCCGGACCCTGCTCTGGGCCGTGTGGGCCGCCGCCGCGGCGGGCATCGCCTTCCGGGTCTTCTGGGTCGGCGCGCCGCGCTGGCTCTACACCCCGTGCTATATCGCGATGGGCTGGGCCGCCGTCTTCTTCCTGCCCGACTTCATGCGCGCCGGCGGGATCGCCGTACTCGTGCTCGTGATCGTCGGCGGGCTGCTCTACAGCGCGGGCGGCGTGATCTACGGGCTCAAGCGCCCCAACCCGTCACCGCGCTGGTTCGGCTTCCACGAGGTGTTCCACTCCTTCACCCTCGCCGCGTTCGTCACACACTTCGTCGGTATCTCGCTCGTGGCCTACCAGCACTCCTGACGTACCCGGCCCCGGTTCGCACATGGTCCCGGTCCGCACATGGTCCGGGTGCCGGTGGATGCCCGACAATAAGAGGATGGCCGCCACCTCCCACACCCCCCTCACGGCGCAGCAGCCCCAGCTCGGTCTGCGTGCCCGCAAGAAGCTCAAGACCAGGTCCGCGATCCGCAGGGCCGCCTTCGGGCTGATCGCGGACCAGGGGTACGAGGCGACGACCATCGAGCAGATCGCGGAGGCGTCGGAGGTCTCCCCTTCCACCGTCTTCCGCTACTTCCCGACCAAGGAGGACATCGTCCTCACCGACGAGTACGACCCGGTCATGGCGTCCGTACTGCGTTCCCGGCCGGCCGGTGAACCCCCGCTCGAATCGGTCCGCTTCCTCTTCGACCAGACTCTTCAGTCCATACTGACCAACGAGTACGACGAGGCGATACAGCGTACGAGGCTGATGGTCGAAGTCCCCGCCGTCCGCGCCCGGGTGACCGAGACCATGTCGGTGTCGGCGAAGCTGCTCGGCGACGTACTCGCGGAGCGCACCGGCCGCGCCCCCGACGACCTGGAGCTGCGGATCTTTGTCGCGGCCATGCTGAGCGTGGTGCGCGAGGTGACTCTCTACTGGGGCGAGCGCGGCAACCAGGACGATCTGCTCGTCCTGGTCCACCGCGCCCTGGATACCGTCGCCGAGGGTCTGCGCCTCTGAGCCCCCGGCTGCCGAACTCCCCCGGCGCGTTCAGGCGTTGGCCTGGAGGGTGAGGACGAGCGCGGACTCGTTCTGCGGCAGGTAGTGCACCGTCACGACGCGCCCCACCTGGACCTGCCCCACGGCGCGCGGCGGGAGGAACTTCGCCACCTCGGTGGTGAAGGTGGAGCCGTCGGGCCGGGTGACCGCCAGCCCGACCAGGACCTTGGGGTTGCCGTCGCGGATCTCACCCGGGACCTCCAGGGTGCGCACCACCGCCTGGGCCACCACCCCGCGCTCCGCGATCTCCAGACTCTCCCGGGTGGTCACGCCCCGCCGGATCATCGCCTCGTTCATGGCGCCCTGGGCCTTGCCGAGATCGCCGGAACGGTCCAGCTCCACCCGGTCGGTACGGCCCGGCAGATAGCGCACCGGCAGCATCGTGCCCGGCTTGAGCAGGGCCAGGTCCGTCATCGGCACGACCGCCCTGGCGTACGAGGCGAACCGGGCGCCGTCCGCGCCCTCCACCATCAGATCGATCCGCAGCTCGGGCTGGTCGTTGAGCGACATCCCGGTGGGCCGGGTCGCGGTGACGGTCCCCACGCCCACCTGGCCGTCACGGAACGCCGCGCTGTTGCGGCCCGAGAGCGTCGTCATCACGCTGTCGCCGGTGAAGGCGAACACGACGGGGACCACGGTCAGCGCGATGATCGGCGCGATCATCTGCGGACCGACCCAGGCGAGGAACTCCATGCCCTCGTCGGTCCGTTGGCCGAGGCCGTGCCGGACGTAGTAGCCGAGCGAGCCGAGGAGGAACAGCAGGGCCGCGATCCGGATGAGCTTCTTCATCGTCCGTCCTTCCCGAAAGGGGCCGTTGCCGCTGCCGACCGGCCGATATCCGGGACGGTAGGAGCCGTCCGGGACCTACCGATCCCAGGTTTGGCACGGCCTCGGCCTCCCTCTTAGCCTGGCGTCATGCGGACAGACGCGGGGGCGGCCACAGACGCGGGGACGGCCGGCGGTACGGGTACGGCCGGCGGTACGGCTACGGGCGCGGACGCGGGCGCCGGGGTGCCCCACGCGCGCGGACCCCGGGGCGCCGTCCGCCCCCGGGCGATGGTCCTGGACGAGGTGTGGCGCGAGCTGGACGGCGTCGGTCCGCTGAGCGGGCCCCAGGGCGGCCCGCTCAGCCGTACGGTGAAGCTCCTCCTCGATCCGCTGGTGATCCGCCCCGTCCTCCATCCGCAGTGCGCGGGCCCGTTGGTGACGGCCGAGGGCGCGGCGCTGCTGGCCGCGCTGATACGCGCTTCGGCCGACGCGCTGCGCGCCACGGCCGCCTGGTTCACGCTGCTCAAGCAGGTGCGCCGGGGACTGCGGATCACCGAGGGCAACCCTCAGGACCTGTACTTCCAGCTCTGTTTCGAACTGGCCGCCACCCAGGGCCCGCCCGCCCCCGCGACCGGCGGCCGGACCGCCGAGGAGGCGCTGCGCGAGACGCACGGCTCGGCCCAGGGGCGTACGACGCGGGCGCTCAGGGAGTATCTGACCGACCCGGCGCACACCGGCGCGCTGACCTCGGCGCTCGATACGGCGTGGGCGGCCAGGGCCCTTGAACCCGCGCCCGGCGTACGCCCCGACGAGGGGCGGGAGGGCGGCACCCCGGCGGTCGTGCGGACCGTACTCGACGCGTGTCCCGTCGGGCGGGCGGCGGCCGGCACGCGGGACACCGGTACGCGGGACACCGGTACGCGGGACACCGGTACGCGTGATCCCGGCGGCCGGCGGTCCGGCGGGGCCGGCGGGGCGGCGTTGGCGCGGCTGGTCGAGGACCTCGTGGGTACGGCGGCGGGCCGGACCCTGTGGGACGCGCGGCCGGAGCCCGCGCCACGGGCCAGGGAACTGGGTCTGACCAGACACCCCGTGCCGGTCAGACCCGGACTCGGCGGCGGCTCGGCCTCCACGTCCGCCCTGGGGCTGCCGTTCGACCGCACGGTCCACGAGCGGGTCTTCACCGTTCTCCAGACCTCGCACGACCGCGCGGGGCTCGCGCCCGTACCCGAGTTGGTCCGCCGGGAGATCGGCCGCAGCTGCGCCCCCTGGGCACTGACCGACGAGTCGCTGCGGGTCGCCGCCACTGTGGGGGTCCAACTCGCCCTGGGACTACGCCCGTTGGGCGGGGAGCCCGGAACGGGCGGCGAGACCGGCGCGCACCGGGCGATCAACAGCCGCTGGCGCCGGGAGGCGTATGTCCTCCAGGCCCGGCGGCTCGCCGTGGACCTCGGCAGCGACACCGCCGAACCAGCCCAACCCGCCGCTGCCGCAGACGTCGCCGATGTCGCGGAGCCGCTGGCGCGGATCGCGCGGGAGCTGCGTACCCCATGGCGGGCGTATCTGCGGCGGCTGTGGGCACGGCTGCACGGACGCGATGTACGCGACGCCCCGATGACCGGCGTCGAGGAGCTGTGGAATGTGCTCGACGGGGTGGCCCGTTCAGTGATCCTTGACCACCGCGACCGGGTCAGACACGCCCTCAGCGCCCGGCCCGCCGCCGCCCCCGAGGGGAGGGCCTGATGACCGCCGTCGTACGGATCGGACACGCCGAGGGCGGGCTGCTGCGCGTCATCGCACCGCCGCCCGGTGCCACAGGCGCCGCGCCGAGCGTGCTGGATCCCGCGCCTGCGGTCGACGTGGCCGTGCTTGAGGTGGCGGGCGGGCTGCTGACCTGGAGCGTGCTCGCGCTGGACGCCCCGCCCGTAGCGGTACTCGACGATGTCGATCAGGCCCAGGGGTGGGTCTGGGCCGTGTACGGCGAACAGACCGCACTCGCCCTGGCCGCCGACACGGTCACGGAGCCGGAGCCGGCGCATGAGCCGGTCGACGTGCCGGTGCTGCCCGCCCTGCCCGGGCTCGGGGTGAGCGCCCGCCAACTGGCCTTCGCGCACTGGGCGGCGCGGTGGTGGCCCGCCTCGGTGATCGATGACATCCCGGCGCTGGACGAGCGACAGCTCGGCCGGGAGATCGGCGAGCTGACCGAGGAGTGCGACCTGCTCTTCGCCGGCGAGGAGACCGCCGACTCGCGCCCGGCGGGCGCCCCGGACGCCGAGTCCCCCGCCGACGGCTCCCCCGCCGTCGAGGAACCGCCGCGCGCGACCGATTACGCGCTCGCCGCCGGTCCATCGGCCAGGGCGGCCCGTTCGGCGGACGGGCTCACGCTGGCGCGCGGCACGGGCGGTTCCGACTGGCGCCGCTACCCGCCGGGGCTGGTCGACGCCTCCGAACGCGCCGTCTCCTGGGAGGTCGTACGGGCCGCCGCGCGCACCACGGTCTCCGTCACCGTCGTGGCCGCGCCCGGACCGGTCGCCGTCTCGGGCGCGTTGACGCCGCGCGCGACCGTCAACGGCGCGGCCGATCCGCTCGATCTCGCGCTGCGGCGGGTGGACGACACCTGGCTGGGGGACGCCCCGTTCGACCCCGCCAGGACCGGGGGCCCGGCCCCTGGCGGCGCGAGTCTGGCCGTCGACATCTACCTCCCGGGGTTCGGTACGCCCCGGACGCGCGCCCACGACGGCGAGGCGGCGGCCGAGGTCCGGGCCCGGGTGCGGGCGCTCGTCCGATCGCGGCTCGCCAGGGCCAGGGAGGGGGACGGGGACGGGGCCAGGGACGGAAACAGGGACAGGGATAGGGGCAGGGACGGGGACGGCGGCCCCGGTCCGCTGCTGCGTACCGAGATCGCGGCGGCGACCGCCGAGACGGACTTCTGATGACGACCGCCGAACCCGCCCCCGGCCCGGCCCCCGACGAGGCGGACGGACCCGACGACGCACAGCTCGACCGGATCGCCGCCCTCGTCGACGCGGGCAACGACGCCTTCCTCCAGGGCGAGTTCCGTACCGCCCACGCCCTGTTCGACCAGGCAGTCGAGGCGGCGGCGCCGTTCGACCAGGCCCTCTACGTCCGTACGAGCGCCCTGGTCAACCGGGCGAGCGCGGCCGACCGGCTGGGCGATCACCCGGCGGCCGTCGCCACGTACCGCGAGGCGCTCGGCCTCTGCGACCGGCTGGCGAAAGCCGCCACCGGCAGCCCGGAGGGCACGGCGGTGAGCGTGGTACTCCGGGCGGGCGTACTGGTCAATCTCGCCCAGGCCCATCAGAACACCGGGGACTTCGACGCGGCGCACACCTCGCTGGAGCGGGCCCGCGCGCTTCTCGTGCCCCGGGACGACGGCACCGACGGCACCGACGGCACCGACGGCAACGCGACGGCCTTCCGGCTGGAGGCGGACACCGCCGAACTGCTCGTCGGCTGTCTGGTCTCGCTCACCGCCCTGACCATCCAGCGCGAGCAGTGGGCCAGGGCGCACGAGCTGGCGACCGAGTCCCTGGAGGTGGTCACGCGGCATCACCCCCACCTCTCCGGGCGACCGCTGCTGAATCTGGCCACGATCCACGAGGCCACCGGACGGCCCGACCTCGCCGAGGACTTCGCGCACCAGGCGGTGGCCGCGTTCCTGGCGTCGGACACTCCGGCCGGGGTCGCCGAGGCGCGGCAGAGTCTGGCCCAGACGTATCTGCGCTCCGGCCGCCTCGACGAGGCGGAGGAACTGCTCACGGCGGGCCAGGAGTACGTCGAACGGACCGGCATGGGCGCCCAGAGCGCCCTCGGCCTCGATCTGCTCGGGCTGCTGGCCGTGCTGCGCGGGGACCCGGTCCGGGCGAACGAGCTGTACGAACAGAGCGTGGCGCGGTTCGAGGAGTCCGGGGCGGTGGTCTCCGCCGCCGAGGTACGCGTACGGCTGGCGGCCGGCCTGCACGCCGAGGGCCGCTACGAGGAGAGCGAGGCGCACATCCGGACCGCCCTGTCCGTGTTCGCGGCGGGCGGGCTCGGACTGCGCTGCGCCCAGGCGGACTTCTTCCACGCCACGCTCCTGGAGGACCGGTGGGCCAACGGGTCGGGCACACCCCCCGACCCCGCCCTGCTCGGCCGGGCCGTCGGCCTGGCCGTACCGGCGGCGCTCGCCATCGACGCGGTGCGGTTCACCCTGGCCGGCGGCGGGCAGCGGGAGCGGTGGCATCGCGAGTTCGCCGCGCCCGCCATGCGACTGGCGTTCCGGCTCGCCACCAGGGCCGGCGCCGCCGAGCTGGTGAGCGAGCTGATCGAGTCGCAGTGCGCCGGAACCCCACTGATGGACAACTCAGCCGACTCAGCCGACTCAAACGACTCAGACAGCTCAGACGGCCCACCGGACGCGGGCGCGGGCGCAGCCTACGGGGGCGCGAGCGGCCGATCGCTCGCGCCCCCGCGGTTCCTCGGCCCCTCGGCCTTCCCCGAGCAGTCGGCACCCGGCGGGCAGCGGCCCGGCCCCATGGACACCTTCCGGCTCGGCACCGCCCTCGCCGGGGTCGCGGCGAGCGCCGGTCTGCGGGTCTCACCGCCGCCCCGGCTGGCGCTGAACCCGACGGGACCGGTGGCGCTCGATCCGTACATCAGTCACGCCGAGACCCGCTACGGCGGCCGGATCCGGGAACGCCGGGTGGTACCGACATGGTGAGTACACGCCCCCTCCCGGACCGCCCGACGGCCCTCGTACGGATGGCGGACGCCGGGGATCTCTATATCTCCTGGCGATGGACCCACGAGCTGTCCGCGACGGGCGTCGGGCGGGTACCGGCCGCCCAACTCGCCTCGGCACTGGCCGCGTTGGCGGACGCCCTGCCGGGCGAGGCGCTGGGGCCCGCGCTGACGACCGGCGCCCTCGCCTCGTACGGGAGCGAACTCGCCCTCGCCGAGACGCTGTCGCGCACCCTCCTGCCGTACGGACTGGCCAAGCAGCTCTACGAGCTCTACCAGCGCGGGATACGGCCGCATCTGCGTATCCAGCCGTCGCCGCGCGTGGCGCAGGTCCCCTGGGAGCTGCTGGCGCCCGACCCTGGGGTGCGGCTGGTGGAGATCGCCGACATCAGCCTGCTGGCGCCGGTGAGCATCGTGCACGCCCCGGCCCGCCCGGCCAGACCCTGGGCGGCCACCCGGCGGCTGCCCGTCGTGGGTGTCCTCGATCCGCGGGTGCCGGGGTTCCGCGCGGACTCCGCCCTGGGCTCGGTGCTGGGGCGGATACGGGCGGACGCGCCGGTCGCGCGGATGGTCGGCCGGTACGCGGCCGAGGGCCGCTGGTGGCCCGCCGTGGACGATCCGGTCGAGGCGTTCCGCCGTACCGACCTGGACCGGGACCGGCTCGGCGCCGCCCTGCGCGCCGGGGCCTCACGGCTGCTGTACGTCGGCCATGTGACCGCCGCGCCGCCCGCCTCGGGGCAGAGCGAGACCGCACAGCTGCATCTGGCCTGTACGGCGGAGACGACCGGCTTCGCCGATCCCGTACGGTCCCATCGCCCGCTGTCCGCCAAGGACTTGCTGCTGGGGACCATGGGACTCGCGGAGGGCCCCGAGCCGGGCGGGACCCGCTGGCCGATCCCCAGCCGGGTCGCGCTCATCGCCTGCGAGAGCGGCGGCGATCTGCGCTTCGCCGAGGCGCTCGGGCTGGCCACCGCGATGATCCACGGCGGCGCCGAGACCGTCACCGCCGGCCGCTGGACGCTCCCCACCGATCTGGCCTTCCACCGCCTCGCGGACGCCGATCCGTCGACGCGCCCGCTCCAGGACGCGGTCCGCGCGATCGACGCCGCGCACGAGCGGGAGGACGCGGTCCTCGCCCATGGTGACTGGCAGCGGGAGCGGCTGGCCGCGTGGCGGGAGCTGCGTACGGTCGAGCACTCCCCCGTCCTGTGGGGCGCGTTCGCCACGATCAGTACGGTCTGACGGCCGACGGGACGACGACGTCCCCCTCGGCTCCCCCGCTCCCGCCGGGCGGCCGGCCGCTCCCCCGGCCCCCTCAGCGGCCCCCTCAGCGGAAGCGGGGCGTGAGCGTCAGACGCGCCGTGATGGTCTTCGGGCGCTGGTACTCGTGCAGGGCCAGCGTGCTGAGGTCCGTGCCGTGGCCCGACGAACCCCGGCCGCCGTGCGGCAGCTCCGGCGTCTGGACGAGATGGCAGTTGAGCCATGCCTCGCCCGCGTTCAGCCGGGCCGCGAGGTCCAGGCCCGCCGCCACGTCCCGGGTCCATACGCTGGCGGCCAGCGCCTGCGGCACCTCGTTCGCCAGCGCGACGGCCTCCTCCACGCTGTCCGCCGCCTGCACGGTCAGCAGCGGACCGAACACCTCGTCCAGCACCGCCGGATCGTCGTCCGGCAGATCCGCGAGCACACACGTGGGCCGCCAGAAGCCGTCCTCCTCGCCGGGGCCGGGCGCGCTCTCGCCCGTCGCCATCACCACCGCCGTCGAGGAGGCCACGAACAGGTCGTAACGCCCCATCTGGTCCGGGTTGTTGAGCGGACCGAAGTCCCGGCCCGCCCGGCGTTCCGACATCGCGTCGGCGAGCAGGGACACGGCCGACTCGTAGTTCTCGCGGAGCGTGATCACCCGCGCCGGGACGGCGCAGCTCTGGCCCGCGTTGTACGTGGTCGCGAGCGCCAGCTCCGACCAGGTGTCCTCGGGGGCGTCCGGCAGGACGACGACCGGGCTGTTGCCGCCCAGCTCCAGGCTGACGCGCCGGGTGCCCGCGCGCGCCGCCACATCGGCCCCGGCCTCCGCGCTCCCGGTGAAGGCGACCATGTCGACCGCGCTCGCCACGAGCAGCCGTCCGGTCTCCCGGTCGCCCGGCAGGGTCTGGAGGACCGCCTCGCCCAGTGCCTCCCCGGCGTGCTCGGCGAGCAGCAGCAGCGAGTCGGGGGTGGTCTCGGCGGGCTTGACGACGACGGTGTTCCCGGCGGCGAGCGCGGGCGCGCAGCGCCAGGTGGCCATCATCAGCGGGTAGTTCCAGGGGACGACGACCCCGGCCACGCCGAGCGGCTCCCAGCGGACCCAGCTCTCGTGCCCGGCGACAAAGCCTCCGGCGGCCGGGGCGGGCTGGGTGCGTGCCGCCCAGGCGTAGAAGCGGAAGAGGTCCGCCGCGTTCGCCACCTCGCCGGCCGCCTCGTGCGCCGGTTTGCCGGTGCCCGCGCGCTCCCGGGCGACGTACTCGTCGGCGTGCTCCTCGATCAGCCCGGCGAGCCGGTCGAGCGCCCGGGACCGCTCCCTCGGGGTGCGTGCCCGCCAGCCGTCGAAGGCGCGGCGGGCCGCGCCGACCGCGGCGGTGACTTGCGGGCCGCGGGCGACGGGCGAGCTGCCCCGTGTCCGGCCGGTACGGGGGTCGATGAGCGACACGGTGTGCGGCTCGGTGTGCGGCTCGGTGTGCGGCTCGGTGTTCAAGGGGGCCTCCATCAGTTGACGTCGTAGGCGCGCAGCCACAGTTCGAGGGTGAGCACGAGCCACAGCTTGCCGCCCTGCCTGGGCAGCAGCGTGCCCTCCCCCCGCATCCACGAGCGCACCGTGTCCGGCCGGAACAGCCCCCGGGCGCGCGCCTCGCGGCCCAGCAGCAGATCGCCCGCCAGCTCCCGCAGCGGCCCGCCGAGCCACTGCTGCACCGGCACCCGCATACCGCTCTTCGGCCGGTCCACGACCGTGTCGGGCAGCAGGTCCCGTACGGCCTCCTTCAGCACCCACTTCTCGACCGCCCCGTTCAGCTTCCACCGGGGCGGCGTGGCGAAGGCGTGGTCCACCACCCGGCGGTCGAACAGCGGGGCGCGGCCCTCGATCCCCTGGGACGCGGTGAGCCGTTCGACCTTGGTGAGGATGTGATGGGCGCCCTTGGTCCGCAGATTGCAGTGCAGCAGCTGGTTGAGCAGGTGGTCCATCCTGCCGTCCCGGGCCGCGGGCCGCAGATACGGGGCGACGAACCGCTCCGGCCCGGGCGCGGCGGCGAGGGCGTCCAGCGCGTCGGCGGTGAGCAGCTCGGGCAGATCGGTGAAGCATTTGCGGTACGAGCGCAGATACGCCTGCTCGCGCGCGTCCTCGGCGTCGCCGCCCGCCACCTCGCCGCGGTGCATCTCGTACACCAGCATGGGCAGGTTCTTCGGCCCGCCGAACACCGGGTCGCCGCCCTCGCCGTTGAGCACGACGCGGTGCCCGTCGCCCGCCACGGCCTCGGCGAGCATCAGATTGGGCACGGTCAGCGGATCGCCCACCGGGCTGTCGAGCAGCGCGGCGGCCTCCGCGAGCCGCGCGGCCACGGCGTCGCCGGACACGGTGAGCACCTGGTGGCGGGTGTGGCAGTGCTGGGCGACCAGGCCCGAGTAGCCCAGCTCATTGGGGAGTTCGTCGCCGAAGCTGATGGAGTACGTGTGCACGGGATGGGCGTGCAGCTTGGCGGCGAGCGCGGTCACCAGCGAGCTGTCGACCCCGCCGGAGAGCAGCACGCCCACGGCCTCCGCCGCGGGCAGCCGGCACGCCGTGGCCTCCTCCAGCAGCTCGCGCAGGCGCAGCGCGTAGCTCTCTGCGGGCGCGCCGTCGTCCTCGATCAGCTCCCGGGGCTCCCAGTAGTGCTCTTCCGTGACGGTCCCGCCGGCCGTGAGCCGCAGACAGCGCCCGGGGAGCACTTCGCGCACGCCGCGCAGCAGCGTCTCCTCGCCGGGGAGGTAGGCGAAGGTCAGGAAGGAGCGTACGGCGGCCAGTTCGAGACCGGTGCCGAGCGCGGGCCAGCGGCGCAGGGCGCGCAGCGAGGTGGACGCGGCCCAGCAGTCGTCGGCGCGGGCGTAGAACAGCGTGCGGGCGCCCATATGGTCGCGGATCAGGACCAGTTCCGCGTCGTCGTGCACGGCGAGCGCGAACATGCCTTCCGCCGCCCGGATCCCGGCCGCGCCGAGCCGTACCCAGCAGCGCAGCAGCAGCTCACCGTCCGGGCAGCCGGGCGGCGCGTGGTCACCGGCGCCCGCGAGCGCGGCGATCAGTTCGCGCCGGTTGTGGAGGGTGACCTCGCCGACGGCGGTACGGCCGTACGCGGTGAACGGGCCGGTGGCATGGCCCGGTTCGTCCTGGATCAGCGCCGCGCCCGGCGCGCCGGCGCCCACGGCGGCGCCCATCGCCGCGAGATGTCCCGCCGCTCGTTCGGGTGTCGCCGCCAGGCAGGCACAGAAGCGTGCCACGGTCGCCCCTCCTCTCGATTCCGCTCGATTCCGCCCGATTCCGCTCGATGCGCGCGTTTCCGCGGCTCGTCCGACCGACCGGCCGTCCGTCCGTCCGTCCGGCGGTCCGTCCGGCACCCCGCCCGTCCCGCGCGCCGGACTATCCGAAGTCGTCGTCGCTCCAGCCGCCGTCGTCGTCGGAGTTCCATCCGTCGCCGGAGTCCCAGTCACTGCCGTCGCCGCCCACGTCCCCGCCGCCTGAGGAGTTCTGGGCCGCCGCCTGCTGCTGTTGCTGCTGGCGCAGTTCCTCCTCCTCTTCGGGGGTGAGCTCCTCCGGCGGGAGCTGGGTGGCTGTGACGGCGAGGCTGACGAGCCCGAGACCGCCGAGCAGCACGCCCATGCGTCCACCGAACGAGGTCTTGTTGACGAGCATCGTCTCGCCCCGGTCCCAGAGCGTGCGGCCGTAGCCGATGTCCCTGCCGTAGGTCACCCTGCCGTCGGAGTACTGGCGCTTGATGATGCGTCCGCCGAGCAGTTCATCGGTACCGGAAGCGCCTTGGTTGTCGTGCCAGCGCACGCGCGTGCCGTCTTCGCGCCGCCGCCACTCCTCACGTCCGTCCCGGTAGCGGCGGTGGACGCTGTGGTCGGCGAGCAGCTCATCCCTGTACTCCGTCTCGCGTGGCCGGTTTATCACCTTTGGTCCCCGTATCCCCTGGTTGGTTCGTCGGCCATGTCATGAATCCCGCCGTACGCAGCTCGCGCAGCCCGGCCCTGACCGAATGGCTGGGCGTCCTCGGCCCGCGTACGAGCCGCAGTACGGTGCGCAGCAGCCGGGCCGGCGGTACGGACTCCACCTCGGCGAAGCGCCCTTCGGTGAGCCAGTCCCGCTCGCGGGCTTCGAGTCCGGCGGGCAGGGGCAGCGGGCCGGGTCCCGGTGCCGGGCCGCGCGGCGAGATCAGATGGAGCGCGGTGGCGTGCCGGGGTACGAGGCCCATCGAGGAGACCCGTGCGCCGGGGACCGCGTCGCGCACCCGCGCGGTGAGCGCGATGCCGTCCACGCTCGCGTCGTGCAGTACATGCGCGGTGGCGCCGTCCACCCTGCCGAGCCCGGCCACCAGCCGGGGATCGAGCGGCAGGTCGTCAGCGGCGAACACCGGGCAGGCGGCCTCCAGATGCACATCGTTGGCGAGGAGCATCCGGGCCACCTGACGGCTCTGGCAGACGAGCAGCCGGGGCAGTCCGTAGTCGTAGAGATCGGGCTCGGAGGGCTCGGAGATCTCGGCGGGCTCGGGTGTCCCGGAGGGCTCGCGAGGCACACGGGCCGAAGCCGAAGCGGTGGCTGGAGCGGAGGTCAGCAGCCCCGGCACCGGGCCGCGCCGCCGCAGAGCCTCCTCGAACCGCTCGTACCGTACGGGCGGCGCGGGCGTCAGCGGAAGCCTGCGCGGGACCATGCGCGGCGGGCGCAGGACGCGGCACATCTCGTAGTACAACTGCCGCTCGGTGAACCGGATCCGACCGGGTGCGCCCGCTCGTCCGACGGCGGTGGCGAGGGCGCGGTCGAGCAGCCGGTCGCCGATGCCCACGGCGGCGCGTGGGGTCATCGGCCCGCCTCGCCGGGCCAGGTGAGGAACCCGACGGCCTCCGCCTCGCGGCGCTCGGGATCCGTACGGGTGGCGGCGGCGACGCGTTCGACGGTCCTGCTGACGGCGGCGAGGAGCTTGGCGGGGCGTACGGCGACGAGCGAGACGGTCCAGCCCTTGGCCAGCCACTCCAGCTCGTCCTTGGTGAGCGTCCCGCTCTCGCCCAGCCACTTGACGAGGTCCTTCGCCGGCCTGCCGCCCCGCCGCGCGGGCGCGCCCGGCGTGCCCATGACAGCGCGCGGCGGCAGCCCGACATCGATCACCGTACGGCCGGGCAGCGCCTCACGCGTCCGCACGACCAGCCGGCAGCCCGGCGCGCTCGCGTCGTGCAGGACGAGGACGGGCAGCGCGTCCGGCACCTGCTCGACCTCGGTGGCGACGACGACTCCGTACCGCTCCGGTATCCCGTTGGCGACCAGGAAGGCGGCGACGGCCCGGTCCGGACAGAGCAGCGCGAGACGCGCCCCCTCAGGGAGGTAGACGCGGCGGTACGGGAAGTCGTCCACGACCCCGGGCGGGAGCGAGCCGTACACGTTCTTCCAGTCGGTCGCCATCATGCCGCGGAAGCCGCTGAGCGGATGCCTCGCCTGCTCCCTCTTCTGTTCCTTCCCGCCGAAGATCAGGGCGGCGGACAGGCCGAGGACGACGATGAGGACGAGGACGGAGCCCGCGATGACGAATCCGCCCATGTCATCGGCGGTCACTCCGACGACGAACATGATGACGCCGATCAGCAGCGGGACCCATAGACATCCCAGGGCCTCCACGACCGGGCTCTCGCTCTTGGACGGCGCCGGGGCCCCGAGCTGGTCGACGGAGATCCTCAGCCGGCCGCCGTCGGTGAGCTTCACGAGCAGGCGGCGGACCCGTAGGTCACTCATCTTCAGCGAGTTGGTCCTCGGATCCAGGGCGAAGCGCCGCTTGCAGTGGGAGCAGGTGCGGTTGGGCCGCTCCTTGAAGAGCAGGTTCCTGTCGCAGAACGGGCAGATCATCGCGGACCCTCCAGTGCGGACGCGGCGCGCCGGAGCCCGGCGGCGAGACGCTCTCGCACGGTGGTGGCGCCGATGCCCCTGACACGCTGGATACGTTCGATGTCGCGCAGCGCGGCGGCCAGCAGCCCGTAGTCGGTGCTCACGCGGGTGACCGTGCCGAGCGCGCCGCGGCCGTGCCGTACGCCGTCGTCGCTCGCGTCGTCCACGGCGCGGCGCTCGGCCTCCTCGGCGGTGATCGCGTAATCCTCGTGGTCGATACCGAAACCGGTGTTGGCGGCGAGGATGTTCAACGGCTTCGTGCCGCGGTTGGCGAAGGAGTGGGGCATCATCTCGGGGATCCGGATCATGGCCCCGGGGAACAGCCGGATCTCGGTGACCCGGCCGCGCGGCGCGTCGTAGAGACCGCAGGCGGCATGGCCGAGACTGAGCACGATGTGCTCGCCGCCGTGCGCGTGCGGGGTGAACGCGCTGCGCGGGCCGACGACCCCGAGCTTGAACGTGGCGTTGGACGGGCGCTCGGGCGAGGTGCGCGCGTCACCGACGAGATAGTGGGCGAACTGCCCGTCGTCGATGAAGCGCAGGAACTCCTCGCTCGGGCCCAGCTCGCGCGCGCCGTCCCGGTCGGCGAACAACACGCTGCCCTCGGGCCCGAGATGGAACAGCTCCACCCCGTGCGGCAGGTCTCGCGACAGCCGTTCCATACCCCGCAGGCCGGGTGTGCCGGAACGGGAATCCACGTCGGACATCAACGCCCCCCTCGCGTCGTGCACCACGATCGCGTCGTGCACCACGATCGCATCGTAGAACCGCGACCGGGAACACCTTGGACAAATGATATGGCTGAGCACCGACATCGGGATGAAGTGACGGGGCGTCGCGCGTACACGGAGGCCACGGAGGCTGCCGGGGGGGCTCCGCGTACGCGCGCGCCGTTCCCCATCGGAGTCCGGCGTTCAGCGCCTCCGTACGTCCCCCTTCTCGCACGCCACCCCGTCACCGTCCGGGTCCAGCCGGAGCGGATCGTCCCCGCCGTTCACCTTCAGCCGCCCGTAGTCGTTCGCCGCGAGCCAGTCGCAGCGCGCCTTCGTCGTCGCCGCCTTCGTGCTCCCCCGCACCGTCTCCGGGAAGACCGTCGGTACGCAGACGTTGGCGGAGCCGTAGTGCCGGTCGCATCCCGCGACCCGCGGGCTCACCGGCGCCGAGGTCCGCTTCTTCCGCGGCTTCTCGGGGCTCTTCGCCAACTCCCCCGCGAAGTCATGGACATGCGCCGACTCCGCGGCTTGGTCGGCGAGCGCCGGGGGGCCGCCGAGACGCACCCACTCGGCCACCGAGGGAACGCCGTTGGCGTCGACCGCGAAGAGCATGTACCAGCCGGGAGGCGCCAGATTCGGGTTGCTCATGACATTGAGGTCGACGGTGTTCCCGTCGTTTCCGTCCACCGAGAGCGGCAGATCCACGAACCGCTGGTTGGGGTCGGAGGAGTGGGTGACCGCGGCCGGCCGGATCAGTTCGGCCTTGGCGATCGGCCGGTCGACCGTGATCCGCTGCGTGTCCCCGTACAGCCACTGGTCATCGATCAGTGACGTGATCCGCGGGCGTGGCCCCTTGAGGAGATACGGCGGGGTGTAGAGCGACACCTGATGGTTCCAGGATCCGTTGCCCGGGTTGTCGCCGGTCGTCATCACCCGGCCGTCCGGCAGCAGGAACGCCGACGAGTGGTAGCCGCGCGCCTGCGGGTCCACCGCCACCGGATCGAAGGTGTCCGTCACCGGGTCGAACAGCGAGGACTCGTAGACGGGGTTGGCGCGGTTGTGCAGCGCGCCGCCCGTCTCCAGCACCTTGCCGTCGGGCAGCAGCACGGCGGAACCGTACATCTTGCCCTGCGCCCCGGTCTGCGGCTGGGGTCCGTTGCCGAGGTCGACGGTGCCCTGCGGCAGCAACGGGCCCGGTGTGTAACGGGGGTTGGGCTGCTTGAGATCGATCAGGTCCGTCAGCCGGTTCGCCTCCGGGTTGGAGTCGATATTGCCGCCGCCGATCGTCAGCACCCGCTGGTCCTGCGCGGGCGGCAGCAGCACGCTCGCCGACTGGTCGCGCTCGTCCTTGTTCTGGAGCCCCGCGATCTCGGTCACCGTGTTGGCGTCGTAGTCGTAGACCGACGAGCCGGTGCCCGGGGTGCCATTGCCGAAGACATGGCTGCCGGAGTAGAAGAGCCGCCCGTCCTGCATCAGGATCATCGACGGATACAGGCCCCAGTACGACCAGGTCTGGTTGACCTGCCCCATCGGCAGCCAGCTGTCCTGGGCGGCCGACCAGCGCTCGGCGGTCACCGAGCCGCTGGAGTCCTCGCGCAGCCCGCCGAAGGACATCACATCGCCGTTGCCCATGATCGTGGCCGACGGATACCAGTGCCCGTCGTTCATGTCGTTGGTCCTGGTGTACGTCTCGGTGGCGGGGTCGAAGACATACGAGTCCTTGAGGCCCTGGTAGCCGACCGTGCCGTCCGCCGACGGATAGCCCTTGTTGCCGCTCATCACCAGCACCCGGCCGTCGGAGAGCTGGACATGGCCGGAGCAGAACATGTCGTCGGGGGTGGGGACCGTACGGTACGAGCCGTCCGCCGGGTCGTACACGGCGGAGGTGAACGTGCCGGCCTCGAACATCTCCGGGTCGTTGCCGGAGCCGGCGATCAGCAGCACTTTGCCGTTGTGCAGCACCACCGAGTGCATCGAACGCACCGGGTTCTCCGTCGGCAGCACCTGCCAGCGGCCATGGGCGCACTCCTCGGCGGTCCCGGTGCACTCCGGTTCGACGGGCGGCGGGGCGACCTCCTCCATCACATAGTCATCGGTGGTCACACTGCCCGTGCCGTACACCGACACGCCCCAGGTGATCCGGTCGGTGCCGGGCGGAATCACGGGCGTACGGACCTCGGCCCGCTGGTAACCGGCGCTCAGGTCAAGGGTTTTGAGGTCGGTCCAGTACTGCCAGCCGGCCGTGGTGTCATGCCGGAAGAGCGTGATCGCGGCGTCGGGGGTCGTCGACCTGTACCAGAGGGACAGGTCGTACTGCCGCTCGGGCACCACCGCGGGCGCGCACTGCGCGGACTCCGTGATCAGCGCCTTGCGGTCGCCGTCGGTCCGGCGGGTCAGCTCGACCCGCAGCGCGGCGCTGCCGGAGTGGGCGTCGGCGACGGTGTCGAAGGAGAAGTCGTTGTCGCCCCAGCCGGACCGCTCCCAGCAGTACGGCATCCCGTCCGCGCCCGGCGTCTCGAACCCGGGGTTCTTGACGAGGTTCGCCCCGGCCATCGCGGGCTGCTGGGTGGCGAACAGCAGCCCGCCGGTGAGCGCGAGGAGGGCGAGGAACGCGGTACGGCGCGAGGTGCGGAACCGGCGCGGCGAGACGCGCGGACGGCCGGGGCTCATCGGCGCACGCTCCCCTCGGGACCCTCTACCGCCTCGGCCGGCGCCGCGCCCGGCACCGTAAGGACCTGGGCGCCACGCCCCGCGCGCCGCCGCTTCGGCAGATAGACCAGCGCCTCCGTGCCCACGAACCGCACCACGAATGTCGCCAGCAGCGCGCACGCGGTCGCCATCAGCACCCCCATCCCGAACCGGCCGACGAGCAGCGCGATCAGCGGGATACGGAGGAGCAGATCGGCGTTGGCGAGCAGCGCGAACCGGCCCACCCGGTCCGCCCAGTGCCGGTGCGCCCGCCGGTCGCGGAAGAGCAGCGTCTCGATCAGGAGGAAGTTCCACACCACACCGAACTGGTTGGCCAGCACCTCGGCCGGCAGATAGTGGACCCCGGCCGCCGTCAGCCCGTGCAGCGCGAGCAGGTTCGGTACGAAGCCGGTGAGCCCGATCAGTCCGAAGACGATCACCGGGCGAGCGGCGCGGCCGTCCGCAGCTCCACGAGATGGCGCAGGAAGCGCAGCCCCTCCTTCGCCGTCGACTTCGACTCGCCCGCGAACCGGTCGCGGAAGACGAACGGCACCTCGGCCGGCTGTTCGGGCCGGCAGCGTACGGCCAGCTCCAGCAGGATCTTGTAGCCGAGCGGACGCAGCGCCTCCGAGGTGACGGCGGAGCGCCGGATCGCGAAGAACCCGCTCATCGGGTCGCTGATCCCGCGCAGCCTGACCGGGAAGATCCCCTTGGTCAGCCAGGTCGCCGCGCGGGAGACGGCGACGCGGTAGCCGCCCGCCAGACCGGCCCGGCTGCCGCCGTCGATATAGCGGCTGGCGACGACGAGATCGGCGGAGGTCCGTTCCCCGGCGGCGACCAGATCGGGGACGAGCGCGGGCGGATGCTGGAGATCGGCGTCCATGACCACGATCCACTCGGATCCGGCGGCCCTGAGCCCTTCGACGACCGCGCCGCCGAGACCGCCCTCGGGCTTGTCGCGGTGGATCACGTTCACGGGGAACGGGCAGTCCTGCGCCGCCGACGCGATCACCGAGGGGGTGTCATCGGTCGAGTCGTCGACGAAGAGCACCTCGCAGGGCAGCCTGGCCGGTACGGCGTCGGTGAGCTGCCGCAGCAACTCCCTGATGTTTCCCGACTCGTTGAAGGTCGGGATGATGACGGTGACGGCGCCTGGCTCGGCGACGACGGTCGCTTCCAGCTCCGGTTCACCGCGCTCCCCGGCACCGATGGGGGGAAGAATGCTCATCGCTCGTCGCCTCCCGCGTTCCGGTCGCCCTTCGCACTTCCCGCGATCCGCCGGATCTCGATCCGGTCCTCGCCCTCCCCGAAGACGGCGACGGCCGTCGAGTGCTCCAGCGCGTCACGCACCTTGGGCAGATCGCGCGCGTCGCGCCGTACGGTCGGGGACGCGACCACATAGTCCAGATCGCGCCAGCCGTTCGGCATGGTCTTCGTGACGGCCGGGTCGAGGTCGGCCTTGTAGAACCAGATCGCGCCGAGCCCCGGCGCGTACCCGGCGTGCACCAGATCGAGCCAGAGCGCGTCATCGACCAGCACCCGGGCCCGGGAGGGGTCGGGCACCTCCGTCGCCATCCAGGAAGCCGCCTGCCGGTAGGGGGCGTTGGCGTCGGCCGTCAGCGCGGTGCGATCGCCCTCGTACCACCGGGGTACGACGACCACGAGCGCGGTCGCGGCCAGCGCCGCCAGCGCCGTCCGGCGGACGGCGGTGAGCGCCCGGCCCTCCCTCGGACCGCGCCGTCTGCGCAGGATCGCGTGGCTGACGGACGCGGCGCCGCCCGCCAGCACCAGCGCCAGGAACGGCAGTCCCTGGATCACATACATCGCGGGCAGATAACCGGACGGGCGCAGGGCGACCAGGGTGAGGATCACCACGGCCAGCGCGGGGCCCGCCAGCGCCCGCGCGGTGACCGACCAGCGCAGGGTGACCATCAGCAGGACGGCGCCCGCGATCCCGCCGAGCGGCAGTACCCGGTCGTAGTACAGCCAGGACTGGAGCACCCCGTACGAACCGCTGCCGGGGTCGAGCACAAAGCCGGATCCGGGCCTGCTCATCTGGTACGTGATGCCGTCCCAGAGCGAGACATGCCCGTCGCCCGGCAGCAGCTCCCCCTTGAGCAGGGCCATCAGCGGATAGCAGAGCCCGACCAGCGCGCAGGCGGTGATCGCGCCGGTCACCGCGAACTTCCGGGTGTCGCGATGGCTGTGCCGCCAGAGCGTCACCAGCAGCGCGGGCAGGACGACCAGCATGGTCTCCTTCGTGAGCACCCCGACGGCGGCGGCGAGTCCGGCCGCGAAGTGGTGCCAGAGATGCCGGCTGGGCGAGGCCGCGAGACAGAACGCGAGCAGCATCCACATCACGGCGAGGTTGTCGAGGAAGATCTCCCGCTGGAGCACCACGGAGAGCGGGGAGAGCCCGAACAGGACCATCGCCAGCCCGGCGGCCCAGCGCGGCAGCCAGAGCCGCCGGGCCAGTACATAGAGGAAGACCGCACTCGCCGCGCTGACCAGCAGCATCGCGAAGCGCATCGGGGCGACCGTCATCGTCTCGGGCGAGAGGAGCGAGGGCAGCCAGGTCAGAAAGGCGATCTGCATCCAGCCGAGCGGCGGATGGTCGTACCAGTAGGTGTAGTGGGCGAGGCCCTTGCCCTCCTGGACGGCCCAGGCCTGGGCGAGATAGGTGCCCTCGTCGTCGCTGAGCGTCGGATAGTGCTGGATGTTCCAGCCCTGGACCAGCAGGATCGCGACGAGGAGCACCCCGCACAGGAGCAGATCGGCGCGGGAGCGGCGGAAGCGGATGACCGGGCGGACGGTGAGATGGGTCCGGCCGCCGCGGCGGGGGCGGGCATGACCCGGCCGCGCGGTGACGACGGTCGGCTGCGCGGTCGTCACCGTGGGGAGGGTGGAGGTCACGCGTGGACGTCCTCTCGGATGAGATGCGCGCCGACATGACTGGTCAGCTCCCAGTCGCCGTGCCCCCGCTGCTCGCGCCAGACGGCGCGGATCGCCGCGCCCGCGAGGAGCAGTTGGTAGAAGGGGCCGCCGACGATGAGTTTCAGATAGTGCGTCAGCCGCACCCGCAGTCCGTACTGCTTGCCGAAGTCATGGAGTCCGACGACCTCGAAGACGAAGGTCACCATGGCGGTGACCAGCGGCAGGAACGTCACGAACGCGACGGTCACCGGGACGTCGAGAAGAAGCGCGACCCCCACGTTGAGCGGGATGACCAGACCGGTGAACGCCTGGAGGAACGGTGTCATCAGCGTGTAGCGGGCGAGCATCCGCTGTCCGCGCGTGGGCAGTTGGCGCCAGTCCTTCTTGCGGTACACCTGAAGGAAGCCCTGGTTCCAGCGGGTGCGCTGTTTGAGCAGGGACATCAGCGAGCCCGGGGTCTCCTCGCGGGTCACCATGTCGGAGTCGTACGCGACGACGACCTTCTTGCCGACGCTGGAGAGCCGTACGCCCAGATCGCAGTCCTCGGCCAGGCAGTTCGGGTCCCAGCCGCCCGCCTCGCGCAGGACGTCCGTCCGTACGAAGACGGTGTTGCCGCCGAGCGGGATGAAGCCCTTCTGGGCGTGCAGATGGAGCCTGCTGCGGAACCAGAAGAAGTACTCCAGGCAGTTGCGCAGGCTGTACCAGCTGGAGTGGAAGTTGATCAGCTGGACGCCGCCCTGGACGACATCGGCGCCGGTGGTGCGGAAGGCGTGGTCGACATGGGTCAGCAGCTCCGGATGGACCTGGTCCTCGGCGTCGAAGACCCCCACGACCTCGCCGGTGCAGTGCGGCAGCGCGGTGTTGAGCGCCTTGGGTTTGTTCTTGGCCTCATGGGTGTCGACGACGACCCTGACCCGGTGCGGGGCGCGGGCGGCGGCCCGTTCGGCGACCGCCGCGGTCTCCGGGTCGTCGTGCCCGACGATGACGATGATCTCGAACCTGCGGTGGCTGGACTTCAGCAGCCGCTCGACGGTGTGCTCCAGCACGGCCTGTTCATGACGGGCCGGCAGGAGCAGCGAGAACGAGCCCTCGCGACCGCCGTCGGGCCGGTCGAATCTGGTCGCGGCCAGCGTTTCCGGCGTACGCCAGGCGTGCATCTGCCACCAGAGCGTGAACGCGGCCATCCAGAACAGCGCCAGTGAAATGGCAGCGATGAATACGGACGTGAACACATGGCCCCCCTCGGCCAGGGCCGGCCGCGGCAGGCCCCCCTGGCCGTCGGCTGACCCGTACATCCCCCTTGTGCGCACAGTCCCCCCGTGCACACCTGTTGTGACTCTTGTGGAGACAATAGGGGGGACCTGTGACCGTCGGAGGGCCGATTGGGTGAATACTGCGTTTCAGGCCGATTCACCATGCGTCGGAAATCAGCCAAGCGTTACTCGAAAACGCCCAACTCCCCCTTGAGGGCGCTCACTTCTGTCACCGGTGCCGCGCAGACGAACCTCCGGCAGACATAGGCGGCGGCCTCCCCGCCGACCAGCGGACGGTCCGCCAGCAGCGGGAACTCATCACTTCCGGCCACTCCCGCGGCGACGACGGCGCCCGGCGCGGTGCCGAGCAGCGCCGCGCGGTGCAGCGCGCTCCGCCCCGGCCCGGCCCCGCCCGCGTCCCCCGGCTTCTCCACGACCGCGACCTCGCGCGGCCCGTCGAGCAGCGCCTCGGCCACCGCCAGCCCCCAGCCGATGAAGCGCGGCGCCCTCGGCCCAAGAGCCTTGACGACCCCCAACGCCCCTTCGGCAGCGGCGCGGTGAGCCTCCGAGCCGGTGTGCGCGGCATACGAGAGGAGCGCTCCGGCGGCGGCCGTCCAGCCGGACGGCGTGGCGTTGTCCGTGGGGTCCTGCGGGCGCCTGATCAAACGTTCGGCGTCGTTCGCCGTGTCGTACAGCGTCCCGCCCTCGGCCACGAACCGGTCGAGCACAATGTCCAGCAAGAACCCGGCGAATTCCAGCCAAGCCCCCTCACCGGTCACCCCCGCGAGCGCCAGGAAGCCCTCGGCGACATCGCCGTAGTCCTCCAGCACCCCCGCGTTGGAGCCGGTGCGGCCGTCCTTCGACGTACGGGCGAGCCGCGCCGTATCGTCCAGATGCACCCGCACCAGCAGATCGGCGGCCTCGGTGGCGCGCTCCACCAGATCCGGCCGGTCGAAGTAGGCACCGGTCTCGGCCAGGGCGGCGATCGCGAGCCCGTTCCAGGCGGCCACCACCTTGTCGTCCCGGCCGGGCCTCGGCCGCCCGTCGCGCGCCGCGAGCAGCCGCCGCCGTACGGAATCGACTCGCTCGGCGTCCGCCACCCCGCCGTCCAGGGGCAGTTGCAGCACGGACGCCCCCTCCTCGAAGGTGCCCTCCTCCGTCACCCCGAAGTACCGCGCGGCGAACGCGGCGTCGGACTCCCCCAGCACCTCGCGCAGCTGGTCCGGCGTCCACACATAGAAGGCGCCCTCCACATGCGCGCCGCTGCCGTCGTCACTGTCCGCGTCCAGCGCGGACGCGAACCCGCCCTCGGCCGTGCGCAGTTCACGCACCATGAAGTCGGCCGTCTCCAGCGCCACCCGCCGGGCCAGATCGGATCCGGTGGCCCGCCACAGATGCGCGTACACCCGACAGAGCAGCGCATTGTCATACAACATTTTCTCGAAGTGGGGCACCGTCCACTCACGGTCCACCGAGTACCGGGCGAACCCGCCGCCCAACTGGTCGTAGATCCCGCCCCTGGCCATCGCCTCGCACGTGTCGGCCGCCATCTGAAGCGCGCCCTCCGCGCCGGTACGGGCGTAGTGGCGCAGCAGGAACTCCACCGCCATCGACGGCGGGAACTTGGGCGCCCCGCCGAACCCGCCCCGCGCGGCGTCGTACTCCCGCGTCAGCCCGAGCAGCGCCTGCGCCAACTCCTCCTCACCGGGCACCCCGTCCCCCCGGTACGCGAGCGACCGCCCCGCCAGCTCCCCCACGATCCGCGCCGCGACCTCGGCGACCTCCCCGCGCCGGTCCTTCCAGGCGGCACTGACCCCCTCCAGGACCTGCGGGAAGGACGCCATGCCGTGGCGGGGCGCGGGCGGGAAGTACGTACCGAAGTAGAACGGCTCCCCGTCCGCCGTCAGAAACACCGTCATGGGCCACCCGCCCTGCCCGGTGGCCGCCTGCACCGCCTCCATATAGACGGCGTCCACATCGGGCCGCTCCTCGCGGTCGACCTTGACGCTGACGAAATGGGCGTTCATGTACCGGGCGGTCGTCGGGTCCTCGAAGCTCTCGCTCGCCATCACATGGCACCAGTGGCAGCTGCTGTACCCCACACTCAGCAGCACCGGCACGTCCCGCCGCCGCGCCTCCTCGAACGCCGCGGGCGACCACGGCCACCAGTCGACCGGGTTGTCGGCGTGCTGGAGAAGGTAGGGGGAGGTCTCATGGGCCAGTCGGTTCGCCATGCGACCCATCCTGCCCCAGCGGGAGCGATGCCCTCGCGCTCACGCCGCGCGCACAGGACAATGTCGTTTCTCAACCCAAGCTCTCGGAGGGGACGCAGATGCGGGAAAGCCACCGGGCCGAGGCCGAGAGGCTGTTGGTACGTGCCGTGGAGGAAGAGGTACGGCGCTCCGGCGGGCGGACCGAGGGGAACACCCTGCTCGCGCGCGGGCGCGGCGCCCTGGACGCCATCGCGGCGGGTGCGGACGAGGAGTACGCCGCGTATGTGCGCGCGCTGGACACGGAGCGGGCCGAGCGGCCCGCGCTCTCGGAACGCTTCAGCAAACAATCCCTCGGAACGCCCGCACTGGTCACGTCCGTCGCCGCGGTCGCCGCCATCGGCGCGGATGTCGCGCTGGGCACCGCCGCGGGCGTCGCGCTCGGCGCCGGGGCCGTCGTCGCGGTCGCGGGGGCCGCGACCACCGTCGCCAAGGTGACCGCCTCGCACTGGCCGGCCGCGCACCGCAGAGCCGGGGCGGCCGGCCAGCCCGGCGGCACCGAGCAGTTGCGGCTCCAGTGGCTGACGGCGCTGGAGGTACGGGGCATCCGCCCGTTCCTCGACCAGCAGCGGGTGCTGACCTCCGCGTCCCGCCGCACCACCAAGAAGCCCACCGTCGTCCCGCAGCTGCGCGGCGGGGACCGGAGCGCCGCCGCCCGCCGGCGCACTGTGCTGGAGCAGTCCTTCGGCCATCTGCCCAAGCCCGACGGGCCGTTCGCCGGCCGGCGCGCGGCGATGGCACAGATCGCGCAGTGGGTGCACGCGGCCCGTGTGTCGACGGAGACGAAGCCGACGGTCGTGGTGCTGTACGGCGCCCCGGGCGCCGGCCGTACCGAACTGGCCGTACGGGCCGCGCACCAGCTCAAGGACCAGTTCAGAGGCGCGTGCGTGGTCGACCTGCGCGGCGGCGGCTCCTTCGAGGCGCCGCTGTCGACCCGCGACGCGCTGCTGCATCTGCTCAACCGGCTCGGCGCGCCGCGCGAGCAGCTGCTGTTCCGTGAGGGCTCCTCCCCGGAGCAGCAGGTACGGCGGCTGAGCGAGCTGTATCACCAGCATCTGACGGGTCTGCCGGTGACGGTCGTCCTGGACGACGCCTCCGACCCCGAGCAGGTACGGACGCTGGTGCCCGAACGGTCCGACAGCCTGGTGCTGGTGACCGCGCGCGAACGGCTCGATCTGCCCGACGACGTACCGGCCTGGGTGCACCAGCTGTCCGTCGAACCGCTGGACACGGCGGGCGCGGAAGAGCTGCTGCGGGCCGTGGCCGAACCGTCCGCCGCGTCGGCGGACGGCCCGTACGACGCGCAATCCACCGACCGGGTCGGCGAGTTGTGCGGCGGCCTGCCGCTCGCCCTGCGGATCGCGGGCTCTTCCCTCACGTCGCGTTCCGCCCATCAGCTGGCCACGGACCTCGACGCGTACGGCCCGGTCGAACCGGTCGAGCGGGCCCTGTGGGTGCGCTACACCGACATGAGCGACCAGGCCCGCAGACTGCTGCGCCGCCTCGCGCTGGCGGGCCGCGCCTCCCTGGGCGCGGCAGCGGCGGCGGCGCTGCTGGCGACGGACGAGCAGGAGGCGGGCCGGCTGCTGGCCGAGCTGTCCCGGGCGGGTCTGATCGACCCTGTGCGGGCCGGCCGCTACCGGCTGCACGATGTCGTCAGGATCTTCGCGCACTCACGGCTGCGGGACGAGGAGGGCGCCGAGGACCGTACGGCCGCCCAGGAGCGGCTGATCCGGAACTACGGCGAGCTGGCCGACTCCGTGATCCGGCTGGTCGACGGCAAGACCTCCACCCGCGCGGACCTCTTCAAGACCGCGGCGAACGCGCACGGCTTCTCCTCGCTGGAGTCGGCGCTGCGCTGGCTGGACGACGAGTCCAGCTTCATCACGGCCGCGCTGCGGCACGCCGAGGGCGTCGACCAGCAGGCCGTACTCAACCTGCTGGGCGCGCTCTGTGACTACTGCCTGCTGCGCGGCGACCTCTACCGGCTGGGCGAGATCAACGAGCTGACCCAGGCGGTGGGCCAGGGGCTGCTGCTCCGCTCGGTCCAGTGGCGTACGGGTATCGCGGCCCGGCAGCTCGGCGAGCTGGACAAGGCGCGCACCACCCTGACCACGGTCGTCGGTCTCTACCGGGAGGCGGACCATGACGCGGGCGCGGCCCGCGCGCTGTGCTCGCTCGGCATCACCCTGCACCACCAGGGCAATCTGACCGAGGCCTCGGCGAAGCTGCGCGAAGCGCTCGCCCTCCAGTCCCCGGAGCCGCTGGCCGGCGACCGCGGCTGGACGCTGCACGCGCTGGCGGCCGTCGAGCGCGACCGCGGCTCACTGGCCGAGGCGCTCACACTCCTGTCCCGCGCGCTCGTACTGCACCGTGAGAACGAGTCCCTGCACGGCGAGGCGTGGACGCACTTCCAGCTGGGCCAGCTGTATCTGCGGCTGGGCGAGGCGGCGCGGGCGGAGGCGGAGCTGCGCGCGGCCCTCGATCTGTACGGCAGGACCCGCGACGGCCGGGGCGAGGCCTGGGCGATGACCCAGCTCGCCCGTACCCGGCTGGTGGACGGCGACCCGGCCCCCGCGGTCGGCGAACTGCGCGACGCCCTCGCCCGCCACCGCGACAACGAGGACGCGCGCGGCGAGGCGTGGACGCTCTACTACCTGGGCCAGTCGCTGGAGGCGACCGGCGACCGCGACCAGGCGGTACGGGAACTGGAGCGGGCGCGCACGATGTTCTCCCGGATGCGGGACGTGTACGGGCTGGCCTGCGCCAGACACCACTCGGGCCGGGTCACCCGCGACCAGCGCGCCGCCCAGACCGGCAACCTCCGCAACTCCGGCTTCGCCCGCCAGCTGCTGACCGACGCCCGCGCGGACTTCCGCCGCATCGGTGTCGCCCACGGCGAGGCCTGGACCTGTCTGGAGCTGGCCATCATCGACGCCGGCAACAACCGCCCCGGCCAGGCGCTCCAGCTGTGCGACGAGGCCACGGCGCTCTTCGCCTCGTACGACGACCACCGCGGCACCGACTGGTCCCGCTTCCTGCGCTGCACGCTCCTGCCGTACGCCTCGGCGGGTGGTATCGAGGTGGGCTCGGTCGTCGCCGAACAGGAGCTGTCGGACCTCTCCGCCGCCGGCCACGCGTACCGCGACAGCAAGCTCACGGAATCCGTGGCGACGCTCGGGGTCATGCTGAGCAGGGGCGTACGGCTGGAGGACGGCTGGCAGGCCTGGCAGCTGGGCATGGTCCCGAGCCGTCACGCACGGGAGGTCATGGGCGTACCGGTGACGGCGGTCACCTAGGTCCTGTCCGGCACCCCCGGCCCCGTGACGCCCTGTGGGTCGGGCGTCAGGGGGCCGGGCGCGGGACGCCGAAGGCCGCTACTCGCCGCGCGGGGCGGCGGACGTCGGCTCGCTCTCCGCGGGCCGCTTCGAAGACGGCGCGTCCAGGGACTGCGCGTTCGAGGACTGCGCGACCGCGACCGGCGGCTCCGCCGGGGTCTCCTCGAAGTTGACCATGTCCATGTGGCGGTTCATCGACTTCATCAGCATCCACACGCCCCCCGCCATCACCGCGAACACGATGAACCCGAGCACACCGGGCGTCACCTTGTTCTCGTCGAGCTCCTTGGCGAGAGGAGCCGCGAACGCCACTGCCTGAATCGCATCCATGTCAGGCATTGTCGCGGATGCCCGCGAAGAGGTCGCTCTCGGGGAGGGATGTATCGACGAGCGACTTCGCCAGCTCGTACTCCTCCGTCGGCCAGATCTCCCGCTGGATGTCCATCGGGATACGGAACCAGCCGCCGTCGGGGTCGATCTGGGTGGCGTGCGCGATCAGCGCCTTGTCCCGGATCTCGAAGAAGTCGGCACACGGGACATGCGTGGTCAGCGTCCGCTCCTCGCGGTCGATCTCCTTCCAGCGCTCCAGCCACTCGCCGTACGGGGACTCAAGGCCCCGGGCCAGCAGCGCCTCGTGCAGCGCGACCGTACGCGGCCGGTTGAAGCCCTGGTTGTAGTAGAGCTTCTCCGGCTGCCAGACGGGACCGAAGTCCTCCTCCGGGTACTTCTCCTTGTCCGCCGCGGCCTCGAACGCCACCATCGAGATCTTGTGGGTCATGATGTGGTCCGGGTGCGGATACCCGCCGTTCTCGTCGTACGTGGTGACGACCTGGGGCCGGAACGACCGGATCAGGCGTACGAGACGGCCCGCCGCCTCGTCCACGTCCTCCAGCGCGAAGCAGCCCTCGGGCAGCGGCGGCAGCGGATCGCCCTCGGGCAGACCGGAGTCGACGTAGCCCAGCCACTCCTGCTTGACGCCGAGGATCTCGCGCGCCTCGTCCATCTCCTTCTTGCGTACTTCGTGGATGTGCTCCTCGATATAGGCGTCACCCTGGAGCTTGGGGTTGAGGATGGAGCCGCGCTCGCCTCCCGTGCAGGTCACGACCAGCACGTCCACCCCCTCGGACACGTACTTGGCCATGGTGGCCGCGCCCTTGCTCGACTCGTCGTCGGGGTGGGCGTGAACGGCCATCAGTCGCAGCTGCTCAGTCAAGACTCGATCCTCAGTGATGTGTCGCGTTGGACGGCTTCTATAGTGACGGATGTCGGGGGGCGGAAATTCCGGGTTGCCCGACTCCGAAGGGAACGATCATGGCCGTGGTGCGTGAGGAGACTCTCCGGGACCGCTACGGCCGTTCGGCGGACCAGCGCGCGGACCGCAAGCTGAAGATCGTGGGCGCGGTGCTCGGCGTCGCGCTGATCGGTCTGGTCGGCTGGTTCGGCTATCACTACGTGGTCGAGCGGAGTGTCTCCGGCGAGCTCATCAAGTTCAAGCGGGTTTCCGCCACCGAGGTCGAGGCGCATCTGGAGGTCCGCAAGGACCGGGACGCCACCGGCAGCTGTACGCTGCGCTCCCTCGCGGAGAGCGGCGCGGAGGTCGGCCGGCTGGACGTGCGCTTCGGTGCGGGCGAGACACGGATCGACCGGGTCGTCACGGTGCGTACCACGGACAGCGCGACCAGTACCGAGCTGCTGGCCTGCACGTCGGACTAGGGCGCGTCCGAAAAAACCCGGGCCTTCGCGCGCCGGAACCGGCGGTGAAAGCCCCGGGACCCGCCGTCAGCGCCCCCGATGCCGGGCGCTGACCTGCGCTGATGTAATTCTGATGGCATTCGTCCTCCCCCTTCCGCCACGAAATTGTTAGGCTCGTGGTTTCGCCCACCCGAGAAGGCACATCCTTCTGGGTAGGGCGTTGCTTTGTATTCCCGGTACCTACGAGGAGCACCTGTGACCCAGACCAGTGAGAACGTCACCTGGCTCACCCAGGAGGCGTACAACCAGCTGAAGGCCGAGCTGGAGTACCTGTCTGGTCCCGCGCGCACGGAGATCTCTACGAAGATCGCGGCGGCCCGTGAGGAGGGCGATCTGCGGGAGAACGGCGGGTACCACGCGGCCAAGGAGGAGCAGGGCAAGCAGGAGCTCCGAGTGCGCCAGCTGACCCAGCTCCTGCAGAACGCCAAGGTGGGCGAGGCCCCGGCGGACGACGGGATCGTCGAGCCCGGCATGGTCGTGACGATCGCCTTCGACGGAGATCCGGACGACACCCTGGACTTCCTGCTGGCCTCGCGTGAGTACGCCAGCTCGGACATCGAGACCTATTCGCCGCAGTCCCCGCTCGGCAGCGGTGTGAACGGCAAGAAGGTCGGTGAGAACGCGGAGTACGAGCTGCCCAACGGCAGGACCGCCTCCGTGAAGATCCTCAACGCCAAGCCCTACCAGGGCTGAGCACCACGAGGCAGCCGCCTGCCGGACCACACGGTCCGGCAGGCGGCTCCGTCAGCGGGGCAGGCGCGCTCCGTCAGCCCAGGATCGTGTAGCCCGCCTCCCGCAGCGCCGCCGCCACCTCCGTGCAGTGCGCGGGCCCCTTGGTCTCCAGATGGACTTCCACGTCCGCCTCTGTCAGCCCGAGCCGCGGATCGGTCCGTACATGGCTCACATCGAGCACATTGGCATCGGCGACCGACAGCACGCCGAGCATCGTGGCCAGCGCGCCGGGCCGGTCCGTCACCCGCAGCCGCAGGCTCAGATAGCGACCGGCCGCCGCCATGCCGTGGCGCAGGATCCGCTGCATCAGTACGGGGTCGACATTGCCGCCCGAGAGCACCGCGACCACCGGGCCGTGGAAGGCGCCGGGGTCGCTGAGGAGCGCGGCCACCGGACTCGCCCCGGCCGGTTCCACCACCAGCTTCGCCCGCTCCAGACAGAGCAGCAGGGCGCTGGACAGCTCGTCCTCGGAGACCGTACGCACCTCGTCGACCAGCTCCCGGATCAGCTGGAACGGGATGTCGCCCGGGCGGCCCACCTTGATGCCGTCCGCCATCGTCTGCGGTGAGTCGATCCCGATCGGGCGGCCGGCGGCGAGCGAGGGCGGATACGCGGCGGCGCCCGCCGCCTGGACGCCGATCACCCGGACGTCGGGGCGCAGCGACTTCACCGCGAGGGCGATGCCCGCGGCCAGCCCGCCGCCGCCGATCCCGACGATGATCGTCCGTACCTCGGGGCACTGCTCCAGGATCTCCAGGCCGACCGTGCCCTGTCCGGCGATGATGTCCGGGTGGTCGAAGGGGTGGATGAAGACCGCGCCGGTGTTTCTGGCGTACTCCTCGGCGGCGGCCAGTGTCTCGTCCACGACCTGTCCGTGCAGCCGTACCTCCGCTCCGTAGTCGCGGGTCGCCGCAACCTTCGGCAGGGGCGCTCCGAGGGGCATGAAGACCGTCGACCGGACGCCGAGGAGGGTGGAGGCGAGCGCGACGCCCTGGGCGTGGTTGCCCGCGCTGGCCGCGACGACGCCAGCCGCGCGCTCCTCCGGGGAGAGGCCGGCGATCCGTACGTACGCGCCGCGCAGCTTGAAGGAGCCGGTCCGCTGGAGGTTCTCGCACTTGAGGAGGACCGGTGCGCCGACCAGCTGCGTCAGATACCTGCTCCCCTCCATCGCGGTCATCCGCGCCACGCCGGACAGCATCTTCTGAGCCCCTCGGATGTCATCGAGGATCAGGGGGTGCGAGAGGTGGTGCGAGGCGTGTGGCACCGGGCGGGACGTACCGAAGCTCATGAGTGCCAGTCTCGCAGCTCACCGGCCGGGGGGCCGTCGGCGTCCACGGACCGGGCTCCGGTCCGGGTCGGCTACCTCGGCGGGTTTACGCAGGGCAGGTACGGTCCAAGCCGTCGCCGCGTACTCTGTCCCCCACCAACCGACCCCCGCACGAGAGAGCCACAGCCATGCCCCCCATTCAGGACATGACTTCCGCTGCGTCGGTCTCCAGGGAGACGCCCTCCGAACCCTCGGACGACGCCGGCCTCCTCGATGCCCTCCAGCACCAGGTGGCCGTCTTCGCCCGGCGGGCCGAACAGACCCGGCTCGGCGGTGTGGGCCAGGTCCGCAACTCGATGGACCGTGCCGCGTATCTGCTGCTCAACCGGCTCGACCGGGAAGGCCCGATGGGCGTCAAGGCGCTGGCCGCCGGGATGGGCATCGACTCCTCCACCGTCACCCGGCAGGTCGCGCCGCTGGTCGACACCGGCCTGGTCAAGCGCACCTCGCATCCTGAGGACGGCCGCGCGGTCGTGCTCGAACTGTCGGCGCGCGGACTGGCCAGACTCGAAGAGGTCCGCTCGTCGCGGCGCGAGCTGATGGCGCAGGTCACCGGCGGCTGGACGGAGGAGGAACGGAACTCCTTCACCACCTTGCTCACCCGGTTCAACGGCGCGCTGTCGGCGCGGGCGGCCGGACTGCCCTCCAGCGAAGGCGGTACGGGTGGTGAGGGCGACACGGGCGGTACGGATGACCCGGACCCGGTCGCCCGCGTGGCCGGGGAGGCGGCGGGCCGGGGCGCGGGGACGCCCTCTTGACCCTGGGCGCCTGACTGGCCTCATATGAGGTCGTGCGAGAGCGGCGGGCTGTCCTGGATCGCCGCCGCGCCCGGGAGTTCGAGACCTTCGCGGCGGGCGCGGCCGGCCGGCTGCTGCATGCGGCCGTACTGCTCACGGGCGAGCCGCCCGACGCCACGACGCGGGCCCAGCGTCTGCTGATCGCCGCCCTGTCCTGTACGTACGCGGAGTGGGACCGGCTCAGCGGTGACGACGGCGAGGATCCGTACGACCACGCCCGCCGGGAGCTGGTGCTGCGCTTCGCCCGCGAGGCCGCCTGGCGTGACCCGGCCCGGCGCGGCCGTCGGGCGGGCGGCGTGCTCGGGGGGCTCGGCCCGCAGGAACGTGTCGTTCTGGTACTGCGCCTGTACGAAGGGCTGGCCGATGAGCAGACAGCGGCGCTGATCGGGCTCCCGGTGGAGCGGGTCCGGGTGGTCTGCGCGCGGGCGGTCGCGGCGATGCGGGAGCCGGGCCGATGAGGGGCGCCGACCGGAAGCGGGCCGAGGTGCTGCGGATGATGCTGGATCCGGTACGGCCCGACGTGCCCGCCGAACTGATCCGCCGTGCCACCGAACGCGGCGCCCGGCTGCTGCGCAGGCGCCGGGCCGCGCGGCGGGTGCTCTGGGTGCTGCTGATCGTGGCGCTGGTCGTGTTCAGCGTCTGGGCGTCGGCCGCGCATCCGTGGTCGGTGCCGCCGGCGGAGACGACACCGCCGCTGGAGGACTGGTGAAGCCCCCAGCGGCGGTGAACGGTGTCCGTGGCTCAGCGGACAGGGCCTAGGAAGGCGCTCAGCCCAGCGCCTGCTGGAGGTCGGCCAGCAGATCGTCGCCCGACTCGATCCCCACGGAGAGCCTGACCAGGTCGGCGGGCACCTCCAGCGCCGAGCCCGCCGCCGAGGCGTGCGTCATCCGGCCCGGGTGTTCGATCAGGGACTCGACGCCACCGAGGGACTCGCCGAGCGTGAACAGCTTCGCGCGGTCGCAGACCGCGACCGCCGCCTCCTCGCCGTCCTTCACCTGGAAGGAGATCATCCCGCCGAACGCCTTCATCTGCTTGGCGGCGACCTCGTGCCCCGGGTGCTCCGGCAGCCCCGGGTAGAGGACCTTGGAGACGCGGGGGTGCGCGGTGAGCATCTCGGTGACGCGCGCGGCGTTCTCGCAGTGCCGGTCCATCCGTACGGCGAGGGTCTTGATGCCGCGCAGCACCAGCCAGGCGTCGAAGGGGCCGGCGACGGCCCCCATCGCGTTCTGGTGGTAGGCCAGTTCGTCGGCCAGCTCCGCGTCGTCGACGATCAGCGCGCCGCCGACGACGTCGGAGTGCCCGCCCATGTACTTCGTGGTCGAGTGCACGACGACATCGGCGCCCAGCGCCAGCGGCTGCTGGAGGTAGGGGCTGGCGAAGGTGTTGTCGACGACGAGCTTCGCCCCGGCCGAGCGGGCGATCCCGGCGAGCTGGGCGATGTCGGTGATGTTGAGGAGCGGGTTCGAGGGGGTCTCGACCCAGATCGCCTTCGTACGCGGGGTGAGCGCGGCCCGTACCGCCGCCGGGTCCGAGGTGTCGGCGACCGAGAAGTCCACTCCCCAGCGGGAGACGACCTTCGCGAAGAGCCGGAACGTGCCGCCGTAGGCGTCGTTGGGGATCACCACATGGTCGCCGGGCGCCAGCAGCGTACGCAGCAGGCAGTCCTCGGCGGCGAGCCCGGACGCGAAGGCGAGCCCGCGCCGGCCGCCTTCCAGGGCCGCGAGGTTCTCCTCCAGCGCGGTACGGGTCGGGTTGGCGCTGCGGCTGTACTCGTAACCGCCGCGCAGGCCGCCGACGCCGTCCTGCTTATAGGTGGACACCTGATAGATCGGCGGGACGACCGCGCCGGTGAGGGGGTCCGCGGTGTTGCCCGCGTGGATGGCGCGGGTCTCGAAGTGGTGCTCGCTGATGTGCTGGTCGCTCATGGGGCTGAGCGTAGCGCCGGTTCGCCGTCCGGCGCGGGCGGTGACGGTGTGGGGGCGGGCGGGTCCGGGCGCGTAGGCATCCGGGACAATGGGGCCATGGAGATTCTCTGGTTCCTGATCGCGATGGGCCTGCTGGCCGCGGTGATCGTTCCGTTCGTACGGCGCAGCAGGGGTGGTATCCGCCAGGTCGCCCCGGGGTCGCCCGATGCCGCCGACCCGGCCGCGTACGGCTTCGTACGGCAGGAGGCGCTCGACGTCCGGCTGCCGGGTCCCGAGCAGGACCTCCTCGACGTACTCGACGTCGTACAGCGCACCCAGGACTGGCGCGCCGCCGCGCAGCTGCTCGCGGGCACCCCCAAGGAGGGCGAGGTGCGCTGGCAGCGTGTACAGGCGTTCGCCGGGGCGGCGTCGCTTGAGCTCCAGGCTTCGTCGGCGGGTGCGCCGGCGCAGGAGGGGCCGTTGGTGAAAGAGGCACAGCGTCCGGCGGGCGGGGCGTGGCTGCGGGCCTGGCGTGCGGAGTCGCCGAAGGACGCGGGCGGGGCGGCGGTGCACGCGGAGTTCCTGGTGCAGCAGGCGTGGCGGTCCTCGGCCGCCGGGACCGATGAGTTCCGGATCATCCTGGAGGAGGCCCGTACGGTGTGCGGCGAGGCGGCCCTGCTGGCGCCCGGCGACCCCGTGCCGTACATCATCGAGCTGGCCGTGGCCCGTGGGCTCGGCTACCAGCCCGAGCGGTTCGACCAGCTGTGGGCGAAGGTGATCGACCGCGCTCCGGCGCATATGGGGGCGCATCTGGCGGCGCTGCACTACTGGTGCGAGAAGTGGCACGGCTCGCGGGAAGAGGCCGACCGGTTCGCCACCACGGCGGCGGCGCGCGCCCCGCAGGGCTCGCTGCTGGCGGCGCTGCCGCTGTTCGCGGTGTACGAGCACCTCCCCGAGGTCAATCTCGTGCAGGGCTTCTACCAGAGCGCGGTGGTCACGAAGGCGGTGGAGGGCGCGCTCTTCGCGGTCCACGCGGCCCGGCACGACGACCCGATGCTCCCGCACGTACGGCATCTGCTGATCCTCTTCCTCGTACGGTCCGAGCGCTGGGCGGAGGCGATGAACCAGCTGGTCCGGGTGGACGGCCATGTCGGGGCGCTGCCCTGGACGCACGACGGCGACCCGGCGGCGGAGTACACGGTGTACCGGGCGCTGGCGGTGGCGGGATACGAGGCGAACGGCGGCAGCCCGGCGACGCTGCCGCGCTGAGCACCCAGCTCGACGCCGCAGCGCTGAGCCCCCGGCCGCGGACCGGTCCCGGAATGTCCGGGACCCCTCGTACGTTCCTCTGATCAGGACCCCATACCCGAGGAGAGCCATGTTCCTGCGCCGCACCCCCGAGCTCCCCACCCCCGAGCAGGCCCTTCGCGGTCGCCCGGAGCCCACGTTCGCGGTCCCCTCCCGCCACACGGTCCTCAGCAACCCCCTGCTGGGCCCGTACCCGGAGGGCCTGGAGATCGCCGACTTCGGCCTGGGCTGTTTCTGGGGCGCGGAGCGCACGTTCTGGCAGAAGGAAGGCGTCTGGACCACCCTGGTCGGTTACCAGGGCGGCTCCACGCCGAACCCCACCTACGAAGAGGTCTGCTCCGGCCTGACGGGCCACACCGAAGCGGTGCGTGTCGTCTACGACCCCAAGGTCGTCTCGTACGCCGACCTGCTGAAGACCTTCTGGGAGTCGCACAACCCGACCCAGGGCTTCCGCCAGGGCAATGACGTCGGCACGCAGTACCGCTCGGCGGTCTACACCCACACCCCGGCCCAGGCCGAGGCCGCGGAATCCTCCCGCGCCGCCTACCAGAAGGTCCTGACGGGCAACGGCTACGGCACGATCACCACGGAGATCCTCCCGGCGGAAGGCCGCACGTTCTACCCGGCGGAGGCCGAACACCAGCAGTACCTGGACAAGAACCCGGCGGGCTACTGCGGCCTCGGCGGCACGGGCGTCTCCTGCCCGATCGGCGTCGCCTCCGCCTGACCGGCGTCGCTCCTGCTCCGGAGGTCACGGACAAGTGGCCCGTGAATGCCGAAAATCAGTGGCCGCCCGAACCGGCCAGCCCCAGGCTGTACGCCATGGAAGAACCTCAACGCGGGATCCGTGCGGCCTTTGCCGAATCCACGATCACCGTCTACCAGGCGTACTCCCCGGAAATCGGCCTGCCCGCCGCCAGCGAGGGGCGTTTCCCCGCCGTATGGAAGCGGGACCGCATGACGTGGATCAAGCCGTCGTTCCTGTGGATGATGTACCGCTGCGGCTGGGGCACCAAGGCGGGTCAGGAGACCGTGCTGGCCGTTGAGATCACCCGCGACGGCTTCGAGTGGGCGCTACGCCACGCGTGCCTGTCGAGCTATGTGCGCGGGGTGCACCCCGACCGCGTCACCTGGCAGCGTCAGCTGAAGCGTGCGCCTACTCGTATCCAGTGGGATCCCGAGCGAGACCTGCGGCTGCGAGCCCTGCCGTACCGCTCCCTGCAACTCGGCCTCGCCGGCGAGGCCGCACGACGCTACGCGGACGAGTGGACGGTCGCCATCCGCGACGTGACTCCCCTCGCCCACGAGATCCACGCCCTCGTCACCGCCGGCGACCTGGACTCCGCCGCCCGACTGCTGCCCCAGGAACACCCGTATCCCGCCGAAGACGAGCTCCTTGCCCACCTGAGGGGATGAACGGCCGGTTCGCCCAACGGCCGACTGTTGGTCGCACTGCCCACTCGGCGTCGCGACGGCCGACGGCCGAGCCCGTGGATACGTGAGCGCCGGCGATACACGCACCTCGCCGGGATCGCGATCCGGCCACAAGGCGGCAACGTGCCCTGCCCAACTCTAAAGCCGACTAAAATGATCAACGGGCTCAACAGACCCTCCCGACGAAGACCAGCCGGGGGTGCAGCCCCGCTGTCATGTGTGGAGGTTCCGGTCACCTCGCAGTCGGCGAGTGCCACCGCCGGAGCCGCCCCGGCAGCAACCAAACAGCCGCCAAGGGGGAGCAATGTCGTTCGAGCAGGAATGGGCTCAGCTCAAGAGCGCCGCAACCGAGCGACATTCGGCGCATATGCGCCTCAATCAACTCCCGGCCGATGGAGGAGCCACCACGCCGGACCTGGCCACGAGTCCCGCGAAGAAGAAGGCCGCGGCCAACACGATCGAAAATCACCTTGAGCCGGGGACCAAGTCGGCGGCGAACGCGGCCGATGAGCCCATCAGGACCGCGGTCGGCGAATTCAAGGGCTGGGAAACAGGCGCCGGCTTGAAGAAGGCTCACGAACACTGGGACAGCCAGGTCAAGCGATTAATGGGCCGGCTGAGCTCCGAGAAGACGGGACTGCGGAACGCCTCGGCGACGCTCATCGGCAACGATGTTTCAGTGGAGCAGAATTTCGGTTCACCGCAGTCCAGGATCGCGGATCTCTGAGGAGAGCGATGCCGAGCTATTACGAGATCATGCAGATCAACCTCTCCACCCTCATCGATGCGGCAGATGGGTGGAAGGCGATGGCGGATAAATTCAAAAAACTTGAGGACGTGTACGAGAAGGAAGTGCAGAGCGTCGCTTCCGGAAATTCATGGGTCGGCGAAAGCGCACTGTCCGCCTCTGCGAAATTCCGCATGACGCGCAATGAGTTCGACTCGGCACAGAAGGAAGCGCGCGCGATGGAATCGCTGCTGCGCGACGCTCACGGCCAGTTCACGGAGCTCAAAGGAAGAGTGAAATCCGCCGTCACAGAAGCAACCGGCGCCGGCATGAAGGTATCCGACCAGGGAATCGCGAGCTACGACTTCAGTAAGGTCGATGCGGCTACCGCGAACAGCGTGCGCCATGATCCGGACCTTCGCGACATCGAGAACTCCTATACCAAGAAAATCATGGACGCGGTCAAGTCCATCACCGATTATGATCTCGATGTCAAAGCTGCGCTACTGAACGCTTCCGGCGCCGACGGGACCTCATCCTTCGGCTTCAATTCCAAGCCCGTCAACGACGTCGAGGCAATCGAAGCCCTCGCCCTCACGAACAAGATCAACTCAGGCAGTGCCTCGGCGAAGGAACTGGAGCGCTACAACGATCTGCTGCGCCAGAATTCCGACGACAAGCACTTCAGCGAGGCATATCTGAACAGCCTGGGCGCAAAAGATACTCTGCTGCTTGCCGACAGGATGAACCTGGCAGCCAATGAAAGGGACATCTCGGCAAGCGACAAGAAGCTCTTCAACTCGATCAACGCGGGGCTTGCCGATACTGTCGCTTCCGGCACCAAGGATCCCGGCAGCTACGCCTACAGGCCCTTCATGAACGGGTTGAAGGCTGCGGGCGACGATGATCTCGACGGCGGTGCGTCGCCGACGTCCGGGTATCGAGTGCTGGTCACGTTGATGTCGAACGGTGAGGGATACGGGAAGGAATTCCTCAACGAAGTCGGCAACGACATGATAAAGGTCGAGAAGTCGCAGCCGAACGCGTCGGTGAGCTTCTATGACCCGTCCCGGCCGAATCTTGTCGCCGATCCACTCGATGGCCTGCTGAACATCATGAGCAAGCAACCCGATGCGGCAACCTATTTCCTTGATCCTCAGGCGCAAGGAAATAAGAACGACCATCTGGAGTACTTGCTGACGAAGCGCGAGTGGCCCGACAGCGCCATCTCGGCGCCCGGCACCGCCCCCATCGACATCGGGAATCCTTACCAGGCCGCGGGCCTGGGAGCCGCCATAGAGGCGGCGGCCACCGGCCACGAACCGGGCGGACCTCCCGGCGAACCCGGTCCGCACTCCGAGGGCCAGGCGCGGGTCATGCACAACGCCATCAGGCTCCTGGACGACGAGATGGGCGGAGACGAATTCCCCAAGGATCTGGAGAATCTGCGCCAGCCGATGGCCAGGGCTCTCACCGACTACGTCGCCGACACCCATATCATCCTCGTCGGGCAGGAATCCGCCTACGGGGGCAGCGCCGGCCAGGACGGCATCAACGGATCGGGCGACAAGTCACACATCGCCGTGGGACAGGGCAGCCTCATACGCATCATGCGAGGCATAGCGGATGATGCCCCTTCCTATTCCCTGCTGTACGAAACAGAGCGGGCTTACTCAGCGCAACAGCTCACCGAGGCGCCCGCATACCATGGCGATAAACAACATGGATCGAGCGCTGACTGGGATCACCGTGGACGAGAGATCGGCGTGGCGATGGGCGCCTTCAACGGAATTGGCGCCGATGTGTACAAGGATAAAATGGACGATCGAGTGGAGTGGGCCGAAGACACCTCCACGTATTCGTCCATCGGGGCAAACGGCCTCATTGGCGAGATCCCGTTCGTGGGTACCGCTGGAGGTGCACTGATCGACTCTGTTGCATACGACTGGACCAAGGATGTCGTCAATATAGCCGAGGACCAGGGAAAACAGGATTCCAGTGAGAACTTCTCCAAGGGCATGGACGGAACAAATGAACTATTCGACGGGTGGCGAGAAAAGAATAAACTTTCGGAGGACCACGGTGCTTTCGTCTCAGCAAAAGACAACGCAAGCGACGGTTACGTTGCCGGTCGAGGCGCAGCCCGGGCGCACCTGCAATTCTCCTAGAATCCGCAGCTCCCTGAACGTGTCTGCCGCCATCGCCGCATTCGCACTGGCAGCAACCTCCTGCACCACGGAAGCCCCCGATCCTCCGGTCAGCCATTCATGCAGCGACCCCGCCGAAAAAAAGCTCGTACAGCAACTGCTCAAAGCGAGCGAATACAGAACCACCATTTTCAACACAGACTCCAACGTGTCGGAGAAAATGATGGACGACCTGCGGCGGTGGAAACCCGGCGGCACAGAGTACACGACTCAGGTTTGCTCATACTCCCCGAAAATCCGTAGGGCCAGCGGAGGCAATACCCTGCGCGTTGAATTCTATTGGACCTCCCGCAGCAACCCAAGCAAGTGGGGCCGCACCTCCGGCAGCTACTATAATTTCAATGGCATAACTGGAGAGTCCGATGAAACTCTCGCCAAGCTCCGCGTACAGTGCTCCCTGAAAGGCGAACTGGACGGTCTGTCAAAGCAGACGCTGCTCGGCGCAAGGGGATCGAACACCGCATACGAAGGACCCGAGGTGAATCAGAAGGCGAGGGATCAGCAGATACTTTTCACCTACCTGATGACCCGGAAGATCACCGAAGCCCTCGGCTGCGAGAACAATCCGCTGAAAGCGGACCCGATCGTCAAGGCTTACACCACCCCCGAGGAAGCAGCACAAGCCGGCAGTTGAGAACTCAGCCGGTGCGCGCCGGGACACCTCGTACGCCGAGACCAGCGCAGCGCACGAGGTGTCCCCCGGCCGCGGTCATGCCCACTTCACGTCGGCTCACCGCTGCGGATAACTTGAGCCCATGTGCGTCTCGATGGACCAGGCGGAGTTCTCAGGCACCACCCTGTACGCCGGACGGCTGCATCACGCGGCGCACGGGCTGATCCATGTCCTCGGGTATCAGAACACCGCGGCCAATCTCGCCGTCGGGCCCAACGCCATGCTGCTGCATCTGCCCGCGCGGCGGATGTCCCGGGAGAACTTCATCTCGGCGGGGCGCAGTCCTGACGTACTCAGTCGGATGGTTGACGCCGTACAGCCGGTTCCCGCCGGGCGGGACGGGATGGCGTGGATGGGGTGGGACTCCGGGCAGCGGGTCGAGGTGTTCGAGCACGACATCTATACCGTGCTCCTCGCCAGCGATCCGACGCTCCTCGAATCCGCCCTGATACAGGTGCCGTTACGCAGACGGCCGCGCCTCAATCCGCTCCTGCTGGAGTTCTACGCCGCCCACTACCCCGGCCACTCCATCGCCGTGTGCTGCTTCGACAACGCCGAGGCGGAGCGGGCGAAGCCGCTGCTGATGTGGTACCGGCCGACGGCCCCCGACCGGCTGACGCTGCCCGCGCTCGACTGTCATACCGGCGAGCCGCCCGACCTCAACGCCGAGGTTCCCGTGGACCATTGGGTGCTGCTCAGCACCGATGAGGCGCCGGAGGGCTGGGGGGAAGCCGTCGACTATCCGCCCGGGATGCGCCATCAGTTGCGGCAGTATCTGCCGGACACCGTCATGGGGTCCTATTTCGGCGGCTGTTCCCTCCCCAACGGCGACTTCGCCATCACCCATGACGATCTGCTCGCCGGTGATCTGGACCGCATACACCGGCTCCGGCCACGCGTCTGAGCCCCCTCGTCCGTCCCGCCCACGGGCGGGGTGGCGGCCCAGGTCGCGACATGGCCGCTCCGCCGTCCGGTACGACCGCGCCGACCTGACACCATCGTTCACCTGTCCGCCACCCGCCCGATGACCGGAAGCCATCGGGCGGTGCCGGGAGAGGTGAGTGGATATGTCCGATCCACCACGCCTCCCGCAGGGGGGCGCGGTCCCGAGAACACAGCAACTGGAGACCGTATGACCGGCTCAGCCCGTACGCAGCACCGGCCTGACAGCCACCGCCCGGCACGGGCCGGGGGCCTCCCGAGCGGCGCGGCGCGCGGGCTGGCCGCCGGACTGGCCGTGGGCGCGCTCGCGTTGGGCGGTGTCGTCGCGAGCGGCTCCCCCGTGGGCGCGGCCACGGCGGGTACGCCGGGCACAGCCGGAGCGGGAGCCAGGAGCGCCGCCCTCAAGGCCGAGCCAGGCGATCTCCTCGATGTCACGCTCGACCAACTGCGCCCCACCCAGCCCTCCGTGGGCTTCGACCAGATCTACTACAAGCTCGGCCGCTACAGCAGCGCCAAGGACGAGCAGAACGGCGACTTCAACAAGCGGTTCGACGACTGGTGCGAGACCAACGGCCAGGAGAAGGCGGCGACGGTGTCGCCGGGCGCCAAGCTCTCCGACCCGTCCACCTTCACCTGCACCGTGCCGGTCGGCCAGGAGACGGACGAGACGCGCGCAGCGATGAAGACGGTCGTCATCGGCCCCGGTGGGGAGCTGTATCTCACCGACGGACACCACTCCCTGACGTCCTTCCTCGAAACGCCCGACGGCGGCCCGAAGACCCGGATCCGACTGCGTGTCACGGGCAATCTGAGCGAGCTGTCGCCCGCCGCCTTCTGGCGGACGATGCAGGAGAAGAAGTGGGTCTGGCTGCGCGACGAGAACAACAAGCCCATCACCACCGACCAGCTCCCGCAGCGCCTCGGCCTGGCCGGCTTCCATGACGACCGCTACCGCAGCCTCGTCTACTTCACGCGTGACATCGGCTACCGGGCTCCGGCGGAGACGGCGGAGTACCTGGAGTTCCTGTGGGGCACCTGGCTGCGCGACCGCGTGGACCTCGACTCGTACGACCTCGGCTCCCCCGCCTCCTATCTGACCGCCGTCCGCGCCGCCTCCGAGGCCATGTCGGGCACGGCCGGTGACACCGTCATCGCCGACGGCCGCACCGCCGACGAGCTGGGCCGGATGGCGGAGTGGAACGACGGGAAGAAGCCGACCGGCGGCGAGTTCGGCAAGCTGAGCGCCCCGATCTCCGACAAGAAGCCCGGCAAGCTCGCGTACGCGCTGGACTTCCGTGGCCGCGTTCCGGCCACGCCCGCCTGCACGAAGACGCTGACCGGCAAGCACACCGGCCCGCTGGTCGTCTCCTCGGGCGTCGTCTGCCTGAACGGCACGCGCCAGACCGGCCCGGTCGTGGTCACGGGGGGCGCGAGCCTGGTGGCGAAGGGCGCGGACATCACCGGGCCCGTCCAGGCGGTCGGCGCCCACACCGTGCAGCTCTGCGGCACCTCGCTGACCGGTCCGCTCTCCGTGGTCAGCACCAAGCAGCGGCTGACCCTGTCGGGCCCCGGCTGCACCCCGAACACCCTGAACGGACCGGTCCAGCTGGTCGGCAACCCCTGACCGCACCAGCACCGGCGCCGCACCGGTAGCAGCACCGGCGACCGCACCGGTAGCAGCACCAGCGACCGCACCGGCGGCAGCACCGGTGGTACGGAGAAAATCCCTGGGCCGCGCCGAACGGCGCGGCTACAGTGGACGGCATGTTCCGCCACTACTTCTTCCTGTGAGTCCGGACCCGCTCCCCAGGTCCGACACTGCTCAGCCCTGCACAAGGGCGTGACACTCCAGGAAGAAGCATGCGCGAACGCGCCCAATTGGCGATGAAGGACGTGTCCAAGGCGTACGGCGACCGGTCGGTTCTCGACCAGGTGTCGCTGACCGTACGTCCCGGCGAGAAGGCCGGAGTCATCGGGGAGAACGGCTCCGGCAAGTCGACCCTGCTGCGGCTGCTCGCCGGGGCCGAACGGCCCGACGACGGCGAGATCACCGTCCGGTTCCCCGGCGGCGTCGGCCATCTCGCCCAGACCCTCGCTCTCGATCCCGGCCGGACCGTCCAGGACGCCGTGGACGCGGCCCTGGCCGAGCTGCGCGCGCTGGAGCGCCGGATCGCGGCGGCCGAAGCGGCACTCGGCGACGCCGGTCCTGATGAACTGGCCGCCTACGGTGAGCTGTTGGCGGCGTACGAGGAGCGCGACGGCTATCGCGCCGACGCCCGTGTCGACGCCGCGCTCCATGGCCTCGGGCTCGCCGGGGTGGCCCGGGACCGTACCCTCGGCACACTCTCCGGCGGCGAGCGCTCCCGGCTGGCGCTGGCCTGCGTCCTGGCGTCGGCGCCCGAGCTGCTGCTGCTCGACGAGCCCACCAACCATCTCGACGTCCGCGCGAGCGTCTGGCTGGAGGACCAGCTCAGGGCGCACCGCGGGACGGTGCTCGCCGTCACCCACGACCGGGCGTTCCTGGAGCGGATCGCGACGACGATCCTGGAGGTCGACCGGGACACCCGGGCGGTGACCCGGTACGGCGACGGCTGGGGCGGCTACCGGACGGCGAAGGCCGCGGCCCGGCGCCGCTGGGAGCAGGACCATCTGGAGTATCTGGCCGAGCTGGCCCGTACGGAGGAGCTGGTCGCGGCGGCCGGCCGGCGGCTCGTGGCCACCGGCGGGGATCCCCGCCAGGGCTTCGGCAAGCACCGCCGCTCGCACGAGGCGAAGCTGTCCGGGCAGGTCAGGGCGGCGCGGGAGCGGCTGTGGCGGCTCAAGGAGAGCCCCGTACCGGCGCCTCCCGAGCCACTGAGGTTCAGGGCCACGCTCGCGTCCGGCCGCGCGGACACCGTCGCCGTCGCCGTCGCCGGAGAAGTGGCCGCCAAAGTAGTGGCCGCCGAGGAAGTGGCCGCAAAGGACGTGGCCGCCGAGGACGTGGTCGCCCAGCTGGACGATGTGGTGGTCGGCGACCGGCTGTCGGTGCCCGGTCTCCGGGTGGCGGCGGGCGAACGGCTGCTCGTGACCGGCCCCAACGGCGCGGGCAAGACCACACTGCTCCGGGTCCTGGCCGGTGAACTGCGCCCGGACAGCGGTACGGTGCGCCACACCGGCCCGCTCGGCTATCTCGCCCAGGAGCTGCCCGCCGTACCCTCGCGCCTCCCGCTGCTGGGGGCCTTCGCGGCGGGCCGTCCCGGGCTCCCGGAGGAGTACGAGGACGAGTTGCTGAGCCTCGGGCTGTTCCGGCCGGACGATTTCGGCGTACCGGTCACGGCCCTCTCGGTCGGCCAGCGGCGCAGGCTGGAACTGGCCAGGCTGGTGACCCGCCCGGCCGATCTGCTCATCCTCGACGAACCGACGAACCATGTGGCGCTCAGCCTGGTGGAGGAGTTGGAGGAGGCGCTGGCGGCGTACGCGGGGGCGGTGGTGGTGGTCTCGCACGACCGCGGTTTCCGGGCCCGGTTCACGGGCGCGCGGCTGGAGCTGCGGGCGGGCCGTGTGGTGAGCTGACCGGCCGACGCCGCTGACCGACGGGTGGGGGGCGGGCCGACCGTGCGGCCGCCCGTCGGTCAGAGCTTCGCCTGGAAGACCCCCGCGGGCCGCTCCCGCCGGTAGCCGAGCGCCTCGTTCATCGCCAGCGTCGACACGTTGTCGTCGGCGACGGTGGTACGGATCTCCCGTACCCCCGGGTGCAGTTCACGCAGCCGCCCCAGCAGATGGCGTTTGACGGCACGGCCCAGACCCCGGCCCCGGTGGGCGGGGACGACCACCGTGTCGTACTGGAGCGCGCGGGTGTCAGAGGGGGCGGTCAGGACGACCTCGGTGTAGGCGACGACGGCGTCGTCCCGCTCGGTGTCCAGGACGGCCGAGGTGAGGACGATCCCGCCGCGCCGCTCGATCAGCCGGGCCGCGGTCCGTACCCGCTCCACGTCCCAGCTCGGTGTGTGTTCGTCCAGTTGTCTGCTGGGCCCCGACACATCACGTCTCGCGGCGTGGGCGCGGGCGAACGCCTCGGCCGTCCCGTCGGGCACGACACCTGACCAGCCCAGGAAGCGCAGCCCCTCCGGCAGGACGGGCCGCGGAATCTCCTCCAGCGCCGGTGCGACACGCTGCACGTACCAGCCGAGACGCAGCACGTTCGTGAAGCCGAGGCTGTCGACGAACGCCTCGCCCGCGCCGCCGAGTTCCAGGACGGTCGAGACCGAGGAGCGTCCCTGGGCGGCGAGTTCGGCGCGTATCGCCGTCCAGAGCGTCGCGCCGACGCCGCGCCGCCGGGCGTCGGGGCGTACGACCAGGGCGTCCAGGAAGGCCGTGTGCCGGTTGGCCGCGTCGGTGAACAGCAGCAGCGAGGCGACACCCTCGTACGCGCCGTCCTCCGCCACCGCCACGAGGTGCACGTTCCGCCCGCTCACCGGCGGGATGCGCAGTTTTCCCGCCGTCTCCGTCCTGCTCGGCTCCGGCGCGGAGGCCGGCAGATCGCGGACGTGGGCCGCGCTGATCACCGCGTGCCAGGCGTCTGTCTCGGCGTCCGAGGGCGGGCTTCCCAGAGTGATCAGCATGGATCGAACCTACGCGTACGAGGGTGGTGACGCCCCCGACTTTCGGAGACATCCGGGCGGAACCGGGCCGTACGTCAACGCCCGTACGGCCCGGCGCGTGCGCCACTCGCGGGGTCAGGCCGCGGCGTTCTCGGTGATCGTGACCCGTCCCTTGCGGATCGTGGCGAGCCGTGGAGCGCGGCGGGCGATCGAGCTGTCGTGAGTGACCATGATGAAGGTCAGACCGTGCTCTTTCCAGAGGCCCTCCAGCAGTTCCATGATCTCGTCACGCATCGACTCGTCGAGATTTCCCGTGGGTTCATCGGCGAGCAGCACCTTCGGCCGCTTGACGAGCGCGCGGGCGATGGCGACGCGCTGCTGCTGACCGCCCGAGAGCTCGCCGGGCACATGGCCGAGCCGTTCACCGAGGCCGACGGAGCCCAGCGCCTCCGCCGCGCGTTCGCGCCGGGCCGCGCCCTTGAGGCCGAGTGGCACCAGCGCCGTCTCGACGTTCTCCTGCGCGGTCAGCGTGGGGATGAGGTTGAAGCTCTGGAAGACGAAGCCGATGCTCTCCGCCCGTACCTTGGTGAGCCTGGCCTCCGGCAGCTTGGCCAGATCCACCCCGTCGAATTCGACGCTGCCCTGGGTCGGCCGGTCGAGGCCGCCGAGCATCTGGAGGAGCGTGGACTTTCCCCCGCCGGTCGGTCCCTGGATGACGAGCCGGCCGCCGTCCTCGATGGTCAGATCGACGCCGGCGAGCGCGTCGACGGTCTTCTTGCCGCGCGAGTAGCGCTTGGTGACGCCTCTGAGCTGGTACACGTTCAACTCCTGCTGTGCGAAATCCTGTTGAAAGGGGGACCGGGACTACTCGACGCGGCGCAGGGCGTCCGCGGGCCGCAGCCGGGAGGCCCGCCAGCCACCGAAGCCGCCGGCGATCAGACCGCCCGCGACGGCCAGTCCCACGGCCATACCGATGGTGGCGACGGAGACGGGCGCGGTCAGGGCGATATCGAGGGCCTTGGACGCGGTCTGCCGCCCGGGGCCGCCGCCGCCCATGGGACCGCCGCCCGCGAGGCCGCCGCCCCCGCCGCCCGTGGAGCCGAGTTGGGCCGTGAGGGTCGGGCTGATGGCCGTGACGAGATAGGCGCCGCCGAGCCCGAGCGCGATCCCGAGCGCACCGCCGAGCAGCCCGTTGACCAGCGCCTCGCCGACCACCTGGCGGGTGACCCGGCCGCTCTTCCAGCCGAGCGCCTTGAGCGTGCCGAACTCCCGCACGCGGCGGCTGACGGCCGAGGAGGTGAGCAGACCCGCCACCAGGAAGGCCGCGATCAGCACGGCGATGGAGAGCCACTTTCCGACCGTCGTGGCGAGGTCGGAGGCGGTGGACAGGGAGCCGGACACCGTACCGGCGAGATCGGCGGAGGTGGTGACCGTCGTGTCCGGGATGTTCTTCTGGATGGCGGACTTGACTCCGGCGATCTGCTGCGAGTCGGCGGCCTTGACATAGACCGTGGTGACCTTGTCCTTGGAGTCGGCCAGGGTCTGGGCCTTCTTCAGCGGGACGTAGAGGTTGGCGGCGGAGTCCCCGCTGTCGGCGGTGGCGACCCCGACGATGGAGAACTTCGTACCGGAGATGGTGACGGTCTTGCCGACCGCGAGGCTCTTCTCCTTGGCGTACGCGCTGTCGACGACCGCTACCGCCGCGTCCGTCTCGGTGCTCTGGAACGTACGGCCCGTGGTGATCTTGGACGAGGTCAGCGGGCCGAGCGCGGGCGCGGCCACATCGGTGCCGAAGACGGTGTACGAGTTGACGTCGAACGCGGCGCCGCCGCCGCGGACCTCACCGCCGCCCGTACCGCCCTGGCCGGTTCGGCCACCGCCCTCCGGCGGGGTGAACTCGCCGGGTTTGAACTCCCCGTTGACCTTGAGCACGGTCAGGCTGAGCCCGCCGACGGCCTCGGCGACCCCGTCCTGGTCGCCGACCTCCGTGACGGTCGAGGAGGCCAGGGTCTGGAGGCCCTGCACCATCACCCGGTCACTGCTCTGTTCGGCGTCGGTGTCGCCCTTGGCGTCGAACTCGAAGCGCCGGCGGTTGGTGTCGCCCTCGCCCGGCGGGGTCGCGGCCTTGGTGACGGTCATATCGGTACCGAGGCCGTAGAGCGACTGAAGGACCTTGTCCTGGGCCTGGCTCATACCCGAGGAGACGGAGCTGACGACGATCACCAGCGCGATGCCCAGGGCGAGCCCCGAGGCGACGACGAGCGCCGCCTTTCTGCGACGGCGCAGCTCGCGCCTGAGATAGGTGAAGAACATGGGCGTGAAGCTAGGTGCCCGGTGTGATGACGGGTTAAGGGCCGGGTGAGAGCGGGATGAGAACGCGAACGGCGGCGGCACTGGAGGAGGTGCCGCCGCCGTTGACGTGGGGGCTCGGACCGGCCGGGCGAGCCGGATCGGATCAGGGTCGGCTCAGATCAGGTCGGCTCAGATCAGGTCGGCTCAGATCAGGTCGGCTCAGATCAGGTCGGCTCAGATCAGGTCGGCTCAGATCAGGTCGGCTCGGATCAGGGTCGGCTCAGGTCCAGTCGGCTCGGATCAGGTCCGCTCAGGTCGGATCGGGTCCGCTCAGGCGGCCGAACCGGCCTGCCACTCGGCCCAGTTCATGTTCCAGCCGTTGAGGCCGTTGTCCGGCGCGATGGTCTTGTCGGCGGAGTTCTTGACGACGACCACGTCACCGAGGAGCGAGTTGTTGTAGAACCAGGCGGCCGGCTGGTTGGGGTCGCCGGCGCCCTTCACGTCCTTCAGGCCCACACAGCCGTGGCTCGTGTTGACGTTGCCGAACGCGTTTCCGCCCCAGTAGCTGCCGTGGATGAAGGTCCCGGACGTGGAGAGCCGCATGGCGTGCGGAACGTCCTTGATGTCGTACTCGCCCTTGCCGTCGTCGTCCGTGAAGCCGACCGTGGCACCGTTCATCCGGGTCTCCTTGAACTTCTCGGAGATCACCATCTGGCCGTTGTAGGTCGTGTTCTCCGGCGAACCGGCGGAGATCGGGATGGTCTTGAGCGTCTTGCCGTCCCGTACGACCGTCATCGTCTTGCTCTTGACGTCGACCGTGCTGACCTGGCTGCGGCCGATCTGGAAGGTGACGGTCTTCTGCTGGACACCGAAGACGCCGTCCGCGCCCTCGACCCCGTCCAGGTTCAGCTTGAGGGTGACCGTGGAGCCGCCCGTCCAGTACTGCTCGGGGCGGAAGTCGAGGCGCTGCTGGTTGAACCAGTGGCCGACGACCTGCTGGCCGCTGCTCGACGTGACGGTGATGCCGTCCTGGACGGCCTTCTTGTCGGTGATCGCCTTGTCGAAGTTGATCGAGACCGGCATACCGACACCGACCGTGGAGCCGTCCTCGGGGGTGAAGTTCCCGATGAAGCTGTTGCTCGGCGAGACGGTGGTGAAGGAGGAGTTCTCATGGGCCTCGCGGCCCTTGTCGTCCTTCGCGGTCGCGGTGATCTTGTACGAGGTGGAGCGCTCCAGCTGGGCGTCCGGCTTCCAGCTCTTGGCATCGGCGGCCAGAGTGCCCTTGACGGCGGTGCCGTCCGCGGTGGTCATGGTCACGCTGGTGAGGGTGCCCTTGGTGACGGTGACCTTGGCGTCGTTGTTGATACCCGCATTCGTCGCGCCGTTCTTGGGCGCGATGGCTATCTGGGCCTGTGAGGTCTCCTTGGCGGCCACCTCGTCGGCCTTGGCCTGCGCCGACGCCGAGCTCTCGGAGGGGCCCTTGTCCGCCCCCTGGCTACAGGCCGAAAGCACCAGTACGCCGCCGAGCGCCACGGACGCGGCCGCGATGACCTTGCGCCGCTTGCTGTCCCTCATCACACGCTTCTCCATCATCGCCGCTTAACCCTGCCGATAACACTTAAGAACACCTGTACCGGTTCGTCCGGTTCCACATCGACCGAAGATGTGGTGAACACCACTCGCTCCGCGGAAACACGGAAGCCCCGGCCCGTCGGCTGCGGCGGACCGGGGCTTACCAGAGTGACATGCCTCCGCGCTACATCCGACCAGCTCCGACCTCGCCCTCGACCCCGGCCTCTTCCCCGTCGTCCTCGTCGTCCTCGTCGAGGCCCCACTCCACCGCGTCGGGGTCGTAGTCGATCAGTTCACTGGTCCATGAGGCCTGGGCGAGCTCGACCCCCGGGACCTCCTTGACCAGGTCGAAGGGTTCCACCAGATACGCGAGGGCCTCCGCCTCGTCTTCCCGGACCGCGGACCGGGCATGCGTCCGCTCGTCGTCCGGCATGGACTCGTCCGCGCCGATTCGGGCGAGGGCGGCGGCGCTCAGTCGCTCGGGGTCATCGACCTCCAGCACCAATTCCACCTGTACCCGAACATACCGTGATGTCTCAGAATCGCTCATACGACGGAGGGTAAGCTCCCGGCCCCACGACTTTCCCGCGACCCGCTGCTATCACTAACATCACCGCACCCAGCCAATTCGGCGTTGTCACAAGGGGGATCGATCACGTGTCCGTCGCGCGCCGACCGCTCCTGACAGCTACCGCCGCCGGTACCTTGCTCTGCGCCCTGTGGTTCGTGCCCTCAGCGAAGGCCACCGAGGAGCAGAGCGGCCCGCGGGAGCAGTCAGCGGTATCCGCTCAGAGCCTCGCCTCCGGGGAGTCCGGGCAGCTGACCCTCGCCGATACGGGCGGCGTGGACACCACGCCGTATCTGGTCGGCGGGACCCTCTGCCTCGGGATCGGCGCGGGGTTCGTCGCGTACTCCATGCGCAGAGGTGCCCGTATGCCGCTCTGAGACGTATCTGAGACGTATACGTACGGAGGGGCCGCCCGGCGTCCGGGCGGCCCCTCCGTACGCTCAGCGGCCTCAGGCCAGCGGCCCGGTCACCGGCTCGACCGCGGCGACGAGCCCGCCCCCGCGCACGAACGCGTCGGCCCCGGCGAGATCGGGCGCCAGGAAGCGGTCAGGACCGGGCCCCTGGACACCCGCCGCGCGCAGGCCGTCGATGGCCGCCTGGGAGGCGGGCGCGGGCGTAAGGCCCGTACGCAGCTCGATCGCGCGCGTCGCGGCGTACAGCTCCACGGCGATCACACGGGTCAGATTGTCGACGGCGGTACGGAGCTTGCGCGCGGCCGACCAGCCCATGGAGACATGGTCCTCCTGCATCGCGGACGAGGGGATCGAGTCGACCGAGGCCGGCACCGCGAGCCGCTTCATCTCGCTGACCAGGGCGGCCTGGGTGTACTGGGCGATCATCAGCCCCGAGTCGACGCCCGCGTCGTCGGCGAGGAAGGGCGGCAGACCGTGCGAACGGTTCTTGTCCAGGAGCCGGTCCGTACGGCGCTCGGCGATGGAACCGAGGTCGGCGGCGGCGATCGCCAGGAAGTCCAGCACATACGCCACCGGAGCGCCGTGGAAGTTGCCGTTGGACTCCACCCGGCCGTCCGGCAGCACCACCGGGTTGTCGACCGCCGACGCCAGCTCACGCTCGGCCACGACACTCGCGTACGCCAGCGTGTCCCGGCCCGCGCCCGCGACCTGCGGGGCGCAGCGCACGGAGTAGGCGTCCTGGACCCGCGGGGCCTCGTCCTGCTGGAAGTGCCCGGTCAGCCCGGACCCGGCGAGCACCCGCAGCATATTGGCGGCGCTGTCGCCCTGGCCCGGGTGCGGGCGGATGGCGTGCAGTTCGGGGGCGAGGACCTTGGCGGTACCGAGCAGGGCCTCCAGGCTCAGCGCGGCGGTGATGTCGGCGGAGGTGTAGAGCCGCTTCAGATCGGCGATCGCCATGACCAGCATGCCGAGCATGCCGTCGGTCCCGTTGAGCAGGGCGAGCCCTTCCTTCTCCCGCAGCTCCACCGGCTCGATCCCGTGCGCGGCGAGCAGCTCGCCCGCGGGCCGTACGACGCCGTCGGGGCCCTCCGCGTCGCCCTCGCCCATGAGGGTCAGCGCGCAGTGGGAAAGCGGCGCGAGATCCCCGGAGCAGCCGAGCGAGCCGAACTCGTGCACCACGGGCGTGATCCCCGCGTTCAGCACGTCGGCCATGGTCCGTGCCACGCTCGGGCGCACGCCGGTGCGCCCGGAGGCCACGGTCTTGAGCCGCAGGAACATCAACGCCCGTACGACATCCCGCTCGACGCGGGGGCCCATGCCGGCGGCGTGCGACCGCACGATATTGCGCTGGAGCCGGCCCCGGAGATCCGGGCTGATCCACCGGGTGGCGAGCGCCCCGAACCCGGTGGAGACCCCGTACACCGGCTCGGGCTTGGCGGCCAGCGCGTCCACGACCTCCCGAGCGGCGGCGAGCGCGTCGAGCGCCTCGGCGGAGAGCTCGATCCGGGCGTGGCCCCTGGCCACGGCGACCACGTCCTCGGCGGTCGTCCCGGACGTCCCCACCACGACAGTGTGCATATCCATATTCAGGAGCGTACGGACTGAATCTCAGGGTGTCACTAGCGGTACGCCTCCGGCGGCTGTCCGGGCCGGCGGTCGGGGGACACCCCCACCCCCGCGCACGGCCCCGCCGCTCACCCCGGCGCTCACCCCGGCGGCGGAGGCGCGTCACGGAAGCGCCTTCTGTCGCGGTCACCCCGCACCGCCGGCGCGTCCGCCAGCCGCAGCACCGCGCCGTCCCGCCCCGCCACCACCGGCCCCCCGGCCCGCGCCGCCTTCGCCCGGTACTGCGCCGCGTCCGCCAGTCGGAACAGCCGTCGCGCCGACGGCACCTCCCCGATCGGATCCCCCGTCGACGCGATCCCGCACGCCACGCCCTCCCCCAGCTCAAGCCCGGCCGCCCGCTCGCACAGGTCGGCCGCCACCGCCAGCACCTCGTCCGATGTGGGCCCCACCGTCAGCAGACAGAACTCGTCCCCGCCGAGGCGCGCCACCAGCGCGCCGGGAAGCCGCGCGCCGCATACGGACAGCAGCGTGGCGAACCGTTCCAGCAGGCGGTCACCTGCCGCGTGGCCCTGGGTGTCGTTGACCCTCTTGAGGCCGTTGAGATCGCAGACGACCAGACTGACGACGGCCCCCTCCGCCCGATGGCGCCCGATCGCCTCATCGAGCCGTACATCGACCGCGCGCCGGTTCGCGAGGCCGGTCAGCGGGTCGGTGAAGGCGAGCCTGCGGACCTCTTCGAGCCGCTCCGTCTGGGCGATCCCCGCCGCCACCACCGATGCGATGACGGTCGCGAAATCCGCGTCGGCCGCGTCGAACAGCGGCGCTTCCGGGGGCCTGGCCACATACAGCTCGCCCCACGCCCGTCCGTGCAGCACGATCGGCGCGACGACACAGCAGCCACGGCCCCGCCTGCGCAGCGCGGCCACCCGCTGGTGGTTGTAGCCGGGCCCGCCCGGCACCCCCGGGGCCGGGACGACCGCCGGCCCCGCCGCGGTCTCGACCCACGCCTGCGGGCCACCGCCCGCCGCCCACCGCTCGTGCAGGAACTCCGCGATCTCGGGGAACTCGTGCACAGGGTACGTCTCGTCCTTGGGGAACTCCTCCTCCCCGTCGACCCGCGCCCCCGTGTTCACCAGCACCCTGAGATGCCCGAGTTCCCGCTCCCACGACGACAGCGCCGCGAAGCTCCCCCCGAGCGCCTCCAGCGCGCCGTGCGCGGCGGCCCGCCAGGACTCGATCGCCGTAGGGGCCGCCGCCATCGCCTGAGACAGTTCCACTATGGCGCGCAGTCGCCCATCCACTCCCATCGTCCCAGCTTAAGACGGTTTGAAGGGATTTGATCATCTGGAGCGAGGGGTGATCGTTGCGCGTTCACCCACAGGGCGCGTTCACTCTCCGGGCCACTGCGGCTTCCGCTTCTCGTTGAACGCGGCGACCCCTTCCGCCCGGTCGCCGGAGAACGCGACGGACCGCCACGCGGCGTCCTCGACCTCAAGCCCCGCCCGCAGATCGAGCCCGTGCCCGAGGCGCAGCGCGCGCTTGGCGGCGCGCAGGCCGACGGGCGAGTTGGCGGCGATACGGCCGGCCAGGGCCAGGGCCTCGTCCCGGTCTGCGCCCTCGTCCACCAGCTGGTCGACGAGCCCCAGCGCCGCCGCCTCGGCCGCGGCCACCCGCCGTGCGGTGAAGACCAGTTCGGCGGCGCGCGCGGCGCCGACACGGCGCGGCAGCAGCTGCGTACCACCGCCGCCGGGGATCACCCCGACCGACACCTCGGGCAGCCCCACGACCGCCGTGGAGTCGGCGACGATCAGATCGCAGGCGAGCGCCAGCTCGAAGCCGCCGCCCAGCGCGAAGCCGTGCACCGCCGCGACGGTCGGCATCGGCAGTTCCAGTACGCCGGTGTACGCGGCCCGCGCGGTCGGCCGCTGGCGCACGAGTTCGGCGTCGCTGAAGGAGTTGCGCTCCTTGAGGTCCGCGCCGACGCAGAAGGCCCGTTCATGGGTGGAGGTCAGTACCGTGACCCGTACGTCCCGGTCGGCACCGAGCGCGGCGCAGGCGTTCCCGAGGGACCTGGCCAGCTCGGTGGAGACGGCGTTCATGGCCTTGGGCCGGTCCAGGACCAGTTCCGCGACCTGCCCGCCCGGCCCGTGCCGCCGTACGACGACGAACTCCCCGAACCTCTGCTCAGTCTCAGCCATGACCGCACCCTCCCGGTTAACGACGGTTCACCTACACCGGGGCCGATCCTAAGGGGCGGCCCCGGTGAGAGGGCAGGGCCGACCGAAAGGCCCCAGGCCCTGTCCGGCCGACAGGACCTAGGTGGTCCGCCGCCCCATCAGCCAGGGCTCGACCACACCCAGCCCCCGCACCGGCCGCTGCCACATCGGCTGGAGCCCGAAGCGGTACGAGGGCAGCGTCGCGCCCTCCTTCTCGGCCTTCGCCGCGGCCTCCGCCGCCTGCGCCTCGGAGGCGGGGGCGTCGCCCGTGCGGATCAGCTCCTCCGCGAACGCGCCGTCGACCAGGACCGTGTCCTTCGGCGCTATCGACGTCAGCCGGCTCGCGAGGTTCACCGTCGTACCGAACACGTCGCCCATCCGCGTCGTGACCGTCCCGAACGCGATCCCGACGCGCAGCGCCGGCATCGACTCGTCATGGGTCATGGTCTCTATCAGGCGCAGCGCTATCTCCGCGGCCGTTCCCGCGTCGTCCGCCGCGAACAGGACCTCGTCGCCAAGGGTCTTGATCAGCCGGCCGCCGTGCGCGGCGACGAGGTCGGCGGCGGTCGTCTCGAACGCCTCGACCAGCTCGCCGAGCTCCTCCTCCTCCAGCCGCCGGGTCAGCCGGGTGAAGCCGACGAGGTCGGCGAAGCCGACGGCGAGCCGCCGGTCGACCATCTCGTCGTCGTCCGCGGCCTGGACGACGCGGCCCGTGGCGGCGGCGAGCTGGCGCCGCCACACATAGACGAGGAACTCCTCCAGCTCGGGCAGGAGCAGTTCCACCAGGGGGTAGGTGACCTCGGTACGGGTCATGCCGGGCTCGGGCGGCTCGGTCAGGCCCTCCAGGAAGGAATCGATCTGCCACTCCGCCAGCCGGGCGGTGGTCTGCCCGGTCGAGCGGGCGACCTGGATCGCCATCGGCTCGCTGAGCAGCCCCGCCTCCACCAGACCGGCGAGCCGCCGCAGGGCCAGTACGTCCGCCTCCGTGAGCGCCTTGGCCTGGCCGATGTCGGCGAAGCCCATGGCGCGCCAGAAGCGGGAGGCGAGGTCCATCGAGACCCCGGCGGTACGGGCGGCCTGGAAGGCGGTGTAGCGGCGGTCCGCGCCGAGGATCAGCTGTTCGAGGCGGATGGCCAGCGGGTCGTCTGACGGCTCGGCCGTGTGGTCGACGACATGGTGGGGAGTGGGGTGTGCCGAAGACTCCGACGGCGGCTGCGCGTCCTCGCCGGAAGTCGAATCGTCGACGGTCACCAGCCGCCTCCTGCCCGTTCCCTGCGCACTGCCCTGCCGATCTGTCGTGGACCGCCTCAACGATACGGCAGATGTGCGCTGGCTCACGTATCGCGGGGGCAACCGGATCGGGGTGCGACGGTCCGGTCACGGGCCGTCGCCGGTGGCCGCCGGGGAGGCCGGCCGGGCGACGGTGCCATGTGCACCTTGCATATGCCCACGCCGGAGGACGACTCCCCGGATCCGCCCGCGGGTTCAGGCGACCGGCCGCAGATGGACGATGTCGCCCGCGCCGATCGGATGCCGGGTGCCGTCCTCCGTCGCGACCACCAGCCGCCCGTCGCCGTCCACCGCCACCGCCTCGCCCACCAGCTCGCGGTCGCCCGGCAGGACCGCCCGTACCGTGCGGCCCAGCGTCGCGCACCCCGCCGCGTACGCCTCCTGGAGCCGGGAAGCGGCCGGATCGCCGCCCGCCTCGCGCCACTCCCCGTACCACCGCTCCAGCGCCCGCAGCACCCCGCGCAGCAGGGTGTCGCGGTCCAGGGAGACCGCGTTCGCCAGGGCCAGCGAGCCGGCCGCCGGTACGGGCAGTTCCGCCGTGTGCAGCGAGACATTCACGCCGACGCCCACCACGACCGCGTCGTCCCCCGCCCGCTCCGCGAGGATGCCGCCGGCCTTGCGCTCCTCGCCGCCCACGGTCACCAGCAGGTCATTGGGCCATTTGAGTGCCGTGTCCACGCCCGCGGCCCGCGCCAGCCCGGTCGCGACGGCCACTCCCGTCAGCAGCGGCAGCCAGCCGTAGCGGTGGACGGGTACGCCGGGGCCGGGCCGGAGCAGTACGGAGAAGAAGAGCCCGGAGCGCGCGGGCGCGGACCACCGTCTGTCCAGCCGGCCGCGGCCCGCCGTCTGCTCCTCGGCGATCAGTACGGTGCCCTCCGGCGCTCCCGGTGTGCCGTCCGCCCCCGGCCTGGCCCGCGCGGCCAGATCGGAGTTGGTGGATCCGGTGGCGGCGACCACGTCGAGCGAGCTCCACAGCCCGTCGGGCCGGATCAGCCCGCGACGCAGCGCGCGTTCGTTCAGCGGGGGGCGTTCGAGGTCGGACCAGCGGCTCTCGGGTGCATGGGGATCCGTCATGCAAGCCACCCTAGGTGTGGCCAACACCGCACTGCCGAACGGTATCCGCGCCGATACCCTACGGATCAGTAGCACCCGGAACACCCGCATCCGTGAACCCGCAGGGAGCCGCATCCCGATGTCCGAGCCGGAAAACGCCCGAGGAACCAACCACGGAACCGCCGCCCACACCACCGCGGGCAAGATCGCGGATCTCCGGCGGCGCATCGAGGAGGCCACCCACGCGGGTTCCGCGCGCGCCGTGGAGAAGCAGCACGCCAAGGGCAAGCTGACGGCCCGCGAGCGGGTGGATCTGCTGCTCGACGAGGGGTCGTTCGTCGAGCTCGACGAGTTCGCCAGGCACCGCTCCACCAATTTCGGCATCGAGAAGAACCGCCCGTACGGGGACGGGGTGGTCACCGGCTACGGCACGGTCGACGGCCGTCCGGTCTGTGTCTACTCGCAGGACTTCACCATCTTCGGCGGCTCGCTCGGCGAGGTCTACGGCGAGAAGATCGTGAAGGTCATGGACTTCGCGCTGAAGACCGGCTGTCCGATCATCGGCATCAACGACGGCGGCGGCGCCCGCATCCAGGAGGGCGTGGTCGCCCTCGGCCTCTTCGCCGAGATCTTCCGCCGCAATGTGCACGCCTCGGGTGTCGTACCGCAGATCAGCCTGATCGTCGGCCCCTGCGCGGGCGGCGCGGTCTACTCCCCCGCGATCACCGACTTCACGGTGATGGTCGATCAGACCTCGCACATGTTCATCACGGGTCCCGATGTCATCAAGACCGTGACCGGCGAGGACGTGGGCTTCGAGGAGCTGGGCGGCGCCCGTACCCACAACACGACCTCCGGTGTCGCGCACCACATGGCGGGCGACGAGAAGGACGCCATCGAGTACGTCAAGTCCCTGCTGTCGTACCTCCCCTCGAACAACCTGTCCGAGCCGCCCGCCTTCCCCGAGGAGGCGGACCTGGCGACGACGGACGAGGACCGCGAGCTGGACACGCTGATCCCGGACTCCGCGAACCAGCCGTACGACATGCACACGGCCATCGAGCACGTACTGGACGACGCCGAATTCCTGGAGACCCAGGCGCTGTTCGCGCCGAACATCATCACCGGCTTCGGCCGGGTCGAGGGTTTCCCGGTCGGGATCGTGGCGAACCAGCCGATGCAGTTCGCGGGCTGCCTGGACATCAACGCCTCCGAGAAGGCCGCGCGGTTCGTCCGTACGTGCGACGCCTTCAACGTCCCGGTGCTGACCTTCGTGGACGTCCCGGGGTTCCTGCCGGGGGTCGACCAGGAGTACGGCGGCATCATCCGGCGCGGCGCCAAGCTGATCTACGCGTACGCCGAGGCCACGGTCCCGCTGATCACGGTGATCACCCGCAAGGCGTTCGGCGGCGCGTACGACGTCATGGGCTCCAAGCATCTGGGCGCCGATCTCAATGTGGCCTGGCCGACCGCGCAGATCGCGGTGATGGGCGCGCAGGGCGCGGTGAACATCCTGCACCGCCGCACGATCGCGGCGGCCGGTGATGTGACCGCGCAGGAGGAGACGCGCGCCGAGCTGATCCAGCAGTACGAGGACACGCTGCTCAATCCGTACGCGGCGGCCGAGCGCGGCTATGTCGACGCGGTCATCATGCCGTCGGAGACCCGGGCGCATATCGTCAAGGGCCTGCGTCAACTGCGGACGAAGCGGGAAAGCCTGCCTCCGAAGAAGCACGGCAACATCCCCCTCTAGGACTCCGGGAAGGGCGCCGAAGTGATCAAGGTTGTACGAGGAAACCCGACCCGGGAGGAGTTGGCCGCCGCACTCGCGGTGGTCCGGGCGCGCGCGGCGGCGGTGGCGGACTCACCGCCGGGCGCGGCCGAGCCCGCCGCCGAGTGGTCGGCCCCGACGCGGATCGCCCGCCGCCGGCTCCCCGAACCGGGGCCGCGCGCGTGGGCGCGTACGTACTGGCCCGGCTAGGACCTGGGTCCCGTCCGGATAGTGCGGCGGCACCGCCGCGCCTGAGTACACGTACTCAGGCGCTACGGACCGGGCGGCCGGAGTATCGGTCCCATGCTGTGGTCCGACCCGGAGAACGAGCCGCCCAGGGAGATGCGCGACGCGCAGCTCATGCTGCGCCGCGCCGGGGTCCTGCTCGCCCTGGCGGTGGTGGTGGCGATGATCGTGCTCGGCCTCGGCTGATCACCTCCCGCCGCCCTCCCCCGTACCGGCCGGACGCCGCGACCTACGATGGCCCGCATGACCGATCAGCGCCGCCGGCTCGTTCTCGCCTCCGCCTCCCCCGCCCGTCTCGGACTGCTCCGGCAGGCCGGGCTCGCCCCCGAGGTGATCGTCAGCGGCGTCGACGAGGACGCGCTCTCCGCCCCGACCCCCGCCGAACTGGCGCTCGTTCTCGCCGAGGCCAAGGCCACCGCCGTGGCCGCGCTCCCCGCGACGGCCGGCGCGCTGGTCGTCGGCTGCGACTCCGTCCTCGAACTCGACGGCGAGGCGTTCGGCAAGCCCGCCGACGCCGAGGAGGCCACCGCCCGCTGGAAGTCGATGCGCGGACGTGACGGAATCCTGCGGACCGGCCACTGTGTGATCGATACGACGACCGGCCGCCGCGTCGCCGAGACCGCCTCGACCACTGTCCGCTTCGGCACCCCGACGGACGCCGAGATCGCCGCGTACGTCGCCTCGGGCGAACCCCTCCGGGTCGCGGGCGCCTTCACCCTGGACGGCCGCTCCGCGCCCTTCGTCGACGCGATCGACGGCAACCACGGCAATGTCATCGGCCTGTCGCTGCCCCTGCTGCGCCGGCTGCTCGGCGAGCACGGCGTCACGATCACCGATCTGTGGGCCTGAACCGGCCCCGTACCCATGGCACTTGCGCTCAGGCGGGCGCCGGCCCCTCGGCCGGGCTCACCCGCTCGGGCTCGTACGCCACCAGCACCAGCACGATCAGCCCCAGCACGACCATCATGAACGCGAAGGCACTCCACCCCACCAGGCCCACCGTCACCGCGCCGAGCACCCCGTGCACCACCGCGCAGACGATGAGCGCGATCCTGCCGAAGCGGCCCGGAGCGCGGTCCTTGACGGCCGTACGCGCCAGAATCGCCGCGACAAGCACGAGATAGGCGCCGAAGACCCCGCCCATCACCCACGTACCGAGAGACATGGCGGACGGATCGAGTCCGGCCAGGGACATCCGCTGATTGTCGACAACCGTCGCCAGCACACCGTTGACGAACACGATGCCGACCGCCTCGAACAGCAGCACGATCGCGGCCACCCAGGCCACCGGTCTGCGCGCCACGACGCCACCCTCTTCCTCTGTTACCGGTAGTACGTACGACATCGCGCACGCTACTAACCGGTAAACCACCGGACAAGGGCCCGGGCGAGGGCAGAGAATCATTCCGCCATTCGTAGGGACTCCACAAAGAATCGCGATCCGCCGAGGGGTACTCGGACAGAGAGGTGGACCACATCCGAGCGCTACTGTGCGACGGGGGATCCCGGCGTACCGTGGTGCCACAAGGGATTTCGCCCCCTGAGTCAGCCTCGGACCACGCTCCGTGTGGGCAAGGTCACCATTGGGGACGGATCCTTGGGGCGTGTCGGCAGTCCCTAAACTCAGCTTGTTTTCAAGGAGGGAGCCATCGTGCGCAAGGTGCTCATCGCCAACCGTGGCGAAATCGCTGTCCGCGTTGCCCGTGCCTGCCGGGATGCCGGGATCCAGAGCGTAGCCGTCTACGCGGACCCGGACCGGGACGCCCTGCACGTCCGCGCGGCCGACGAGGCGTTCGCCCTGGGCGGTGACACCCCGGCAGCCAGCTATCTGGACATGGCCAAGGTGCTCCAGGCGGCCAAGGACTCCGGCGCCGACGCGATCCACCCGGGCTACGGATTCCTGTCCGAGAACGCCGAATTCGCCCAGGCCGTACTGGACGCCGGGCTGACCTGGATCGGCCCGCCCCCGCAGGCCATCCGCGACCTCGGCGACAAGGTCGCCGCCCGCCATATCGCCCAGCGCGCCGGCGCCCCCCTGGTCGCCGGCACCCCCGACCCGGTCTCCGGCGCGGACGAGGTCGTCGCGTTCGCCGCTGAGCACGGCCTGCCGATCGCCATCAAGGCGGCCTTCGGCGGCGGCGGACGCGGCCTCAAGGTCGCCCGTACGCTCGAAGAGATCCCGGAGCTGTACGACTCGGCCGTCCGCGAGGCCGTCGCCGCCTTCGGCCGCGGCGAGTGCTTCGTCGAGCGCTACCTCGACAAGCCCCGCCACGTCGAGACCCAGTGCCTGGCCGACTCCCACGGCAATGTCGTGGTCGTCTCCACCCGCGACTGCTCCCTCCAGCGCCGCCACCAGAAGCTCGTCGAGGAAGCCCCCGCCCCGTTCCTCTCCGACGCCCAGAACGCCGAGCTGTACGCCGCGTCCAAGGCGATCCTCAAGGAGGCCGGCTACGTCGGCGCGGGCACCGTCGAGTTCCTCGTCGGCACCGACGGCACGATCTCCTTCCTGGAGGTCAACACCCGCCTCCAGGTCGAGCACCCGGTCACCGAAGAGGTCACCGGCATCGACCTGGTCCGCGAGATGTTCCGGATCGCCGACGGCGAAGCCCTCGGCTACGACGACCCGGCCGTGCGCGGGCACTCCTTCGAGTTCCGTATCAACGGCGAGGACCCGGGCCGCGGCTTCCTGCCCGCCCCCGGCACCGTCACCACCTTCGCCCCGCCCGCCGGCCCCGGCGTCCGCCTCGACGCGGGCGTGGAGTCCGGCTCGGTCATCGGCCCGGCCTGGGACTCCCTGCTCGCCAAGCTGATCGTCACCGGCGCCACCCGCGAACAGGCCCTCCAGCGCGCCTCCCGCGCCCTGAACGAATTCACGGTCGAGGGCATGGCCACGGCGATCCCCTTCCACCGCAAGGTCGTCACCGACCCCGCCTTCACCTCCGACCCGTTCACCGTCCACACCCGCTGGATGGAGACGGAGTTCACCAACGACATCCCGCCCTTCGCGGCCCCCGCCGACGCCGAGACCGAGGACGAGCCCGGCCGCGAGACCGTCGTCGTCGAGGTCGGCGGCAAGCGTCTCGAAGTCTCCCTGCCCTCCAGCCTGGGCATGACCCTGGCCCGCACCGGCCTCGCCGCCGGCGCCAAGCCCAAGCGCCGCGCCGCCAAGAAGTCCGCCTCCGCGGCCTCCGGCGACACCCTGGCCTCCCCGATGCAGGGCACCATCGTCAAGGTCGCCGTCGAAGAGGGCCAGGAGGTCAAGGAGGGCGACCTCGTCGTCGTCCTCGAAGCCATGAAGATGGAGCAGCCCCTCAACGCGCACCGCTCCGGCACCATCAAGGGCCTCAATGCCGAAGTCGGCACGGCCCTCACCTCCGGCGCCACCATCTGCGAAATCAAGGACTGACCCGCCACCGAGGCCCCGCCGGAGCACGGCGGGGCCTCCGCGTGTGCGGTGGCATCCTTGACGCCACACGGGCGGAGACAGGGAGGACCCCAATGGCGAGCGGTACGGCACACGCGCTGCCCCGGCCCATGCGCGCCGACGCGCGCCGCAACTACGAGCGCCTGCTCACGGAGGCCCGCCGCAGCTTCGCGGAACACGGCACGGACGCCTCCCTGGAGGACATCGCGCGCCGCGCGGGCGTCGGCATCGGCACGCTCTACCGCCACTTCCCGAACCGCCACGCGCTGATGAACGCGGTCTTCCAGGAAGCGCTCACCTCCCTCATCGAGCGCTCCCGCGAACTCGCCGAGGCGGAGCAGCCGTGCGGCGCGCTGGTCGAATGGCTGGGTACGCTCATCACTCATGCGGGTGAGTACCGCGGGCTCTCCCAGGCGCTCATGTCGGCCTCCCACGACGAGAGTTCGGCGCTGTCGCAGTGCAGTGTGCCGATGCGCGAGGCGGGCGGACGCCTCTTGGAACGGGCGCAGCGGGCCGGCCATGTCCGGCCGGAGGTCTCGATCGACGACCTGATGCAGCTCACGAACGCGATCGCCTTGGCGGCGGAACAATCCCCGTCCGACCCGCACTTGGCGGACCGCCTGCTGAAACTGACGCTGACGGGCCTGCGGCGCTGAGGGTTTGTCTTTGGCCGGGTCCGGTTTCCGGGTGCGGGTTGTCGCCGGGGTGCGTTCGTCTTGGCCGGGGCCGGTTTCCGGGTGCGGGTTGTTGCCGGTGGTCGCTCCGGGCTCGCGCCCGGGACTGCATGATTTACGGCGCGACTCCGCCCACAGTCAGGAGACGGGCGTTCGCGCGCCACAAATCACGCTCTACGTCCCGGACACGACCCCTGCGCGCCCCCCTTCACCGCCCGCACAAAGCGGGCCCGGCCGACCACGAGGGCGAGTGCGACCACGGGCGGGAGGGGGTCGGGGTCGGAGGAGGTGCGTGTCCGGACGTAAAGCGTCGCAGCTCGTGCGAAGCACGGTGAGGAAAGCAGTCCGGACACGCA